>JAEWXO010000033.1 GCA_023458875.1 Bacillota bacterium
AGAACAGCACTTCTATTAGTGGAATACACAAGATATTATCAACGTCTTAAATGGGAAAACTAAAATTTCTGTTGAAAACTCAGAAATTTTCATTCAGGACTTTTCAAAGTCCTGAACAGTTACAATAAAATAAACATTCTGCTTACCTTTGCTGTCCTTGTCAATGACGATATAAAAGGTGTTGCCGTTCTTCGACTGAATACTGAGGAACTGACGATTCACCACATCATCAGAAACATCTTCGAGGAGCGTCCCGTTGCCTTCGGGCAGGGAACTTGTTTCGTCTGATACAGTTTTATCCTCACTGTCATTAGTTTCGGATATATCCGTTGTTTCTGCGGGATCATCTGTTTTTTCAGATTCAGTAATAGATGTGACAGGAAGCTCTTCGGTTGATACTACTTCGGAGCTTGTGACAGCCGTAACAGCCGGAGCTTTTTCAGCTGAAACACTTATTGTGGGCATAAAAAATGCTCCGCACAATAACACGGAGCAGATAACCTTATTCAATTTCTTCATTTTCAGTTTTCCTTTCGATTTTTGTTAATGAAACAGAATTGGTGCTTGCAATAGATTCATGCTTAATTTTTGTAAGCATTTCTTTCAGCTGAGAGCCGTTAAGATTGCTGAGCTGAACAATTTGAACAATACGAGTGTTTTCAAGCTCGGTATTACGGCTGATAATTGCCTTCTCCTTTTCTTTCAGCTCCGATATTTTTTCACGCACATCGTTAAGGTCAGCCTGACCTTTTTCAATAAGCTGTTCGGTTTTTTCAAGTGGTGTCATATAATCCTCCAATCAAAATAAATCAGGGCGGTTGCCCTTTGATTCCTGCAATAATTCATACAAATCATAAATGCCAAGCTCCCCAAGCTGAGCCTTTACCGCCTCGTCAAAATCATTTGCAGTCAGCGTTACATCAAGAATATAGTAATCATAGTAGACAGTGACAATAATTTCGTTCCCGTCCGCATCGGTTGTGGTGTAGCTGTATGACCGTATTTCGTGAATGGATTCAATTTTCAGCGTGTAAAGAGCGTTGAAAAGCGTTTGAATATCATTTATCAAGGCATCGTTATACTCAAAACACATATTTTTCGCTGTCAGATAAGAAATTAATCCATAAGGGTCATGCCCCATTTCATCAAGGTGATAGCGGTACTCCTGCCAGCCTACATAAACTTTTGGAATATTGCTGATATAGTCGTTCAGATTATTTTCAAGGGACTTCATATAATCCTCAGCGGCGTAAATGTCGTCATCCTCAGCAGTATAGGAAGTTGAAATGATTGACGTTCCAGTGTCGCACATCATCATAGTCAGCGAGCTGCATGCCGATGTGAAAATTCCAAAAATCAGCAGAATCACCGCCGCGCCAAGAATAAGCTTGTAGTTTTTTGCGAGAGCCTCCTGAACTTTTTTTGCAGTTTTCTTGACGAATTCTGTTGCCTTTGCCGCTGTACGTTGAGTTTCACGGGCATTTTTCACTTGATTTCTCTTCATCTGTGCCTTTTTCAGCGACTGCTTGACCGAACCGCTGTCACGAAGATTTTTGTTTTCAAGAAGTGCCTTATGGTAACTCAGCTTTTGATGAGCCTTTTCGCTGTCATATTTCAGCTTTGAAACAGTTCTGTATGGTTTGGTTTTTGCATTCTGATAATACGTTTTGAGTGCACTTTTGCCTGTATGCAAAGCAGATTCAGCAACTTTCTCCGACTTATGAGCCGCTTTTAAAGCAGAATTTTCATCCTCATATTTGGCGAACTGATTATGAATTGTTCCAGAAACAGAAGCAGAAACCGCATTTTTCGCACCCTTAACTCCCTTTGTGATAAGCCCATCAGACTTTATTGGCTTGACTTCCTTTTCAAAGCAAAGCTTGCGCTGAACCTTGCCTTTTTCAGGGTCAAATTCTTTTTTGATACGGATATTCTGCTGTGTAGGAAGCCTATCCTGTGCCTTTTGAAGCTTTTTGTCGGCTTTAGCAAGCTTCTTTTCATCCTTAGAAACCTGTTCTAAAAGCTTTTTATCAGCCTTATCGTCAGAAATTAGCTTATCTCCAACAGAAACATCATCCTTATCAAAACTCAGAATACCGCTTTCAGAACGGTCATCCGTCAATTTTTCAGCCGCTGAAGAATGTGCCTGCAAAGTATTCCTAACCTTACCGTCATTAAGTTTTGACGGCTTTTCTTTTGGAACATCAGGAATATCCGAAGAATCTATACTTTCCGTTTTTCCTGCTTCAAAAGCTTCTTTCTGTTCCTTAACTACAGCATTTTCTTCTCGAATATGCTGTTTATGCTTCTGCCGTAAAGCCGTTGATCCGAACTGTTTTTTATCAACGCTTTTAGCTTTGAACTTGATACCTAAAGGCGGAATAAAGGCTGAAACGGTCTGTTCTGACTGTTGATTATCACCGTCATTATCAGCCTTATCGGGATTATTCCTGCCGAATTTCAGATTGGTATAGACACGCCTTTTGTGTTCAGAGGTAATTAGTCCCGCCGCTTTTAGCTTGTCGAGCTGTTGTTCTGGAATGCGTTCCTGTTTCAGTATTGCATCTGCTGTGCGTTTGCTGACACGAGAAACGGAGTCGTCAGCAAGATTTCTCTGAACGGCTCCGTCTTTTGACATTTTCAGTACAACCTTTTCAGTTGATTTCAGCTCATGTCCTGCCATTGAGTTGCCTCCTTTCTTTGTGAATTAAATTGATGTTATGTATTGTTTTTTGGGGTGAGATGTGATATAATAGGCTCAACGACAAATCCCAAGTTGTCGAACTGATGAACTGAAACAACAAATCGAAATTGTTTTAATGCGTCTTAGTTGGAGAAGGCAAACAAAAATTATTTATACAGTGAGAAGTTCGCGGTGGGTGGCATTGCAGATTAAAATTCTTAGCTACGAATTGACACATTGCACTTTGACTAGCAGATAATTTATATAATAAGCTGTTCACTAGGAGGATGTAGCAGAAAATGAATAATAATTTATTTCCACCATATTCTATAGCCGATTATCAGAAATCTGAGGATGAAAATAAAGCTATTCAAAAACTGACTGAACATAGAGACATGAAGCTAATGGTTAAAGAAATTGGCAAGGAACATGGAATAGAAATTCTATCTACAGAAGGAAATTCACATATGGGTGATTTTAGCTATCCCAAGAAAGATAAACAAAAGTTAATTTCTATTCTTGATAGTTATTTATTAGATTAGCGCAGGTAATAAATATTAGCAGATGATTGGAGAAAACCAAGAATGGATGAAAAAGGTTATGGAGAAGTTAAAGCAAGAGCAAACATTTTTCCAAGTGATATTGATAAATTCCACGAACAAGGAGTTGACATAGTTTTAGTCCAAGCTAAAGCTTCTGATAAAACGAAGCAAAAGGCTGAAGAACAAGGGATAAAACTTTACGACAATCTTTCACCCCAAATAGTTAAAGAAGTTCGTGAGAAAGTAAAAAAAAGGAAAACAGGAGAGAGCAACAATGCTTGATATTACATTTTATAAAAAGCAAAATTTAAATAATTTTACACCTTATACAATAGAGTTGTGCGATGAAGATTACGAAAAACTTGTTGTTTTAAATTTTGCAAAAAGCTTTCACCTTGAAAAGCAATGTTTAATAGTAGAAGAAGAAGAATACTCTATCGATGTCGTGGATTGTAATGCTCTTATTTTGACGAAAGCTAAAGAAATTTGTAATAAATTACTGCTTGAAGAACTTGACGAAGTTAAAAAATACTGTAGGAGAATTGAAGCGGAAACTATACACAAAAACAAGTTGAATTTTATGTTTGTGCTTAGAGACGTGCTAAGTAATCTCGACGAATGTAAATATTTTTCATACAGTTGAAATAGAGGTGTGTTACATAAATGCACAGCAATTAAATTCCGTTAATAAGTATTAAGCATTTTGCGTATTACGCCTTATTGGTATAATGTGTACTTGCTAACTTCCTATTTGTCGAGCTGACACACTCAATGAAATATGTATCCGCCGTACTCGTGTAATCTGAACCCCAAAAATTAGACAAAGATAATCAAAGGAAATTATGCAAAGCGACTAGATGAAAATTTAGTCGCTTTTTTATGCGGACAAAAGTCTGTATTTCACGGGCGACATACCAAGCCGTGACTTAATTCGTTTATTGTTATACCAATAAAGGTAATGTTTCAGCTTTTGAATGAAATCTTCGACGCTATCAAATACTCTGTCGTAGAAAAACTCAGTTTTAAGCCTTCCGAAAAAACTTTCAGCACAAGCATTATCAAGGCAATTGCCTTTGTGTGACATACTCTGCCTTATGCCCTTATCGGCAAGCATTTTCTGATATTTCTTCATCTGATACTGCCAACCTTGGTCGGTATGCAGGACGAGATTTGTATCTTCAGGAAGCTTTGAAAACGCTCTTGAAAGCATATCTGTTATCTGCAAGAAATTCGGATGATAGCTCAGATTGTAGCTGATAATTTCGCCATTGTATAGGTCTATTATCGGTGATAAATACAGCTTTGTTCCAAATAGCTTGAATTCTGTGATGTCGGAAACCCACTTCTCATTTGGCTTGTCTGCCTTAAAATCACGTTCAAGCAGATTGGGCGCAATTTTCCCGACTTCACCTTTATATGACTTATACTTGCTCATTTTGACGTGACAATACAAGCCGAGCTTGTTCATCAACCGCAAAACTGTTTTGTGATTTAGGTGTATTTTACGTTCACTTAGTTCTTTCGTCATTCTGCGATAGCCATAGTTTTCAGAAGATTCATTAAATATTATCTTGATTTCTGCCTTAGCAGCAGCGTATTTATCGGGATGCTCAAGCTGTTTGCAATAATAGTAATATGTACTGCGAGGAATGTCTACAACTCGAAGAATTGCGGTAATCGAAAATTGTTGCTTTAGTTCATTGATTACCAATGTTTTTTGTTTGGCGGTTGCCGTTCCGACCGAACCAAAGCATCCAATTTTTTTAGGTATTCGTTCTCGATTCTGAGACGCTGAACCTCTGCTATTAAGTCCTCATCCTTGGATTTCTCAAGCTTTGGCGGTCTGCCTATCCTCACTCCATCTTTTGTGAGAGCGTGTCCTCGACGTTCTATGTATAGTCCTTCCGCACCTTCTTCAAGGTATATTCGTTCCCAAGTTTTTATAAAGTGAAAATCCTTACTTTGTCTTTCAGGAAAGTATTTTCGCATAGTTTCATTGTATGATAATTTGTTGTTAATCATATCTTCTACTACCATTTGTTTGAATTCACCTGAGTATTTCTTATTTGGTATTCCTTTAGGCATAAAAATGTCCCCTTTCGTTAGTTTCAATTTCGGTATATCTATTATACCACTTTGTCTAACAAAAGGGGGGGCATTTCAATGAACAACGGCTTTTCCTTTACCTGTCGGCTTTGCTGTCTGAACGGTTAATCTGCACAAGGCACATCATAAATACGCCCACAGTACCGCCGAACATTGCACCACCGAGGAAAATAGGCAAACTCATTACTTGCAGCTCCAACCGTCGTTCAAAGGCACAGCCTTAGCGACGGGGTTCTTTTTCTTCGACTTGCTGACGGAACAGGCGATGAGGGTAACTCCTGCACCTACCGCCGCAATTGCTCCTGCCGTAATGCAAATAATTTTAACTGTCTTTTTCTTCATATCATTTTCCCTCCTTTATCTGAATAGCCTCTTCCGGCTTGGTTAATTAAGTGAGTTACGTTATTCAAGGAGAATAGAAAACACCCATAAATACAAGAGGTTTAATATTCTCCTCGGATAATAATACGCTGCTATTTGAGGAAGTCTGGAATACCATTCTTCTCCTGTGGCAATGATGTTTCATCCGAATTGTTCTTTGAAAACCATTTTTCGTTCCATTGATCCATTGAACGGTCAACAGTCTGTTGAGATATATCCAAATAAATTTGTGTTGTCTGTATTGATGTGTGACCGAGAATATTTTTTACAATAGCTAACGGTACCCCGGACTCAATCAAATGTGTTGCTGTTGTATGCCTCATGACATGAGGGGTATAAGGACCCCGACAAAACAAATCAGGATGTTCTGCTTTGGCTTTTTGAGTATATTTCTCATAGATTTCTTCAATCGCAGCTACTGACAAATGTCGATTTCTTTGACTTGGAAAGATATGCACATCCGGTTTCATGCCGATTTTTCTTGAGGCAATATACTTGTCCAGAAGTTGAGTCGCATCAGAAGTAATCTTTACCCGCCGGGATTTTTCACCTTTGCCAACCAAGGTAAGAATTGCATTTCCTTTTTCGTCATGCGTGATGTCCTTAACGGTAAGATTACAAATTTCCTGAGCGCGTGCTCCACTGGAATACATCACAGACAAAAGAACAAAGTCTCTCCAGCCAAGTTTTTCTGTGGTGTCAGGAAGTGAAAACAGTACTGCGAGTTCTTCTCTGGTAAACGAATTTCTCTGTTTGCTTTTTACCTTGCGAAATGTTTTCTTTGAAATTTTTTTGAGACTGTTTTTGAAAATATAGGCAGCCTCAAGATTTCTGCTTTCTGAATAATCAGCGAAAGAAGCTAATGCCGCCAGTCTTTGTTTTGCGGTAGCTCTGCTGTTCTTTCTTGTGGTTATCAGCCAGTCGAAATATTTTGTGAGAAGATCAAAATCCAATACTTCAAATGTGATATGCCCGATTTTTATTTCTGTTTCCTCATCAATATATTGAAACAGTAAACGGAAAGCACATTTGTAGGAAGCAAGGGTATTTGGGCTTGCATTCACAGAAACCGGCAGATATTCGGTAAAGAATCTCCCAAGCAGAGTGATAAATTCGTGTTCAGAATTACTCTTCCTCATAAGGCACCTCCACATTTGGAATCAAACCTGCTGTAAATGTTTCAAACACATCAAGTGACTCAGGAAGCTGAACACCGGAAAATCGCATATATTTGTCGGTATCAAGTAAACATTCGTGACCGAGGTAGGTCGGCAGGAGTAAGTCATTCACATCTACAGAATGTCCCGCTGATTCAAGCTGTTGCATCGACTTCAAAACAAAAAGATGGCGGAAGCAATGCAAACAGGCTCCACGTTCATGAAGATTTCTCTCACGCTGGTCGATGCCTGCTGATTTCAGGATTTCTGCAAACCACGAATCCATCTGTCTGGTGGTGTAGTGGGTTCCCTGTTTTTTACCGGGGAAAAGGAATGCGTCCGGTTGATGCATAATTCCCAAAGCTAAACAATAACGTTCCAGAATTGCAATAAGAGAGTCATGGACAGGGATTAGCCGCTCCTTAGAGAACTTTGCTTTCTTCAAAAAAATGGTTCTGTTCTTAAAGTCGATGTCTTTACGCCGGAGAGCCATTGTCTCCTGAAGTCTGGTTCCGCAACTGTAAAGAATTCGCAAAGCCATAGGGATTTTTAACTGAAGATAGGCACTGCATGACTTTGGATTTATAGGTTTCATGTTATCAGCGTAATGAAAAATCAGAGCTACTTCCTCATCAGAAAAAATATATGGAATGTAATCTGATTTAACTTTAGGGAGTGTTGGCAGAAATGAAGCATATCCCAGTGTATTCAGATATTTTTCAAAGCCACGCACTACACCCAACTTTTCCTTTACCGTTTTGCTCTTTCCAGAAAGCGTTTTTGTCCAAGCCGACAGGACTTCTTCCGTCAGATTTTTTCCTTGAAATCCTGTTTGGACTAAATATTGGTCTAAAAGCACCAATGCTTTTTTGTTATTGGAGACCAGGGAATCAGAAAAAGCGGCAATTCTCAAATCAATATATGCTTTCATTTCCTGAGCAAGAGAACTGTTAAACATGGCAATCATCCTCCTTCCACGAAAGGATTTTGGAAAAAATACCGCTTGGCTTTGGAGCATGGAGTGGGCACAACCGCATATTTTCTATATCCATTCGGGCATAGTGGCGGATTGCGTGTTTCGTACCATGACCTAACACTTTACGAACAACCTCGGTTGAAACCCTGTCATTGACCATGTTGCTTGCAATCGAGGATCTAAATGCACGGCTTCCATGCCTTTTTTCTGAAATGTTGACATCTGATTTTGCAACCAGTATTCCAACTGCCGTATTTATCGCATAACTGTCCAGTGGTTTGTATGGAATCATAGCAGTCAGGAATACGTTTTGACAGTTCGGAACGTTCGGGCGTGCAGTTAGAATATATTCCTGCAATGCAGATTTTACCTCCGGGAATAGTTCCATTTCCCATAAATCTCCGGTTTTCTGTTGTGTGAAGTGTATCCTGTTATTCTCAAAATCAAGGTTTTTAAACAACAGAGCGGAAATATCACGGGAACGGATACCATAGCGGGATAGTAATAAAAGAATCGCATAATTTCTGACACCGACTGCCGCGCTGCAATCAACGGAATCCTCGATAACGGCAACTTCTTCCTGCGTATACACGGTTGGTTGTGGAGAATATTTTTTTCGGTTCACAATCAGCTTGGAAAAGTCTCTTTGAATTTGTCCGCTTTCAAACAGATAGCGTAGAAATGGACCAACTCTTTCCCAATAACGAAGATAGCCGAGCTGTAGAAATGCAGATTGAATCAGTTCTCCGTTCATACTTTGCAGGCATTGACATCCGAGCATTTCCAAGTTTTTTAAAAATCGACTGCAAATCCACCGCTTATAGTGGAGCGTGGTGTCCTTGTTCCCATTGTGACGACAGTGCAAAATGAATGAATCCAAGGCATTTGATAGACTAGCTGGCAATTCAACAGGCACTGTCTTATCAGCCCACAAGGCTTCTTCGCCATCAAGCCCCTGATACAGTCGATTTAGCTTATCCACAATTATTTTTGCTCGTGAAACTCTGGAATCACAGACTTTTAGCGTTTCTCTGCAATAGTGTATCAGGTTTTCTCCAATCTCCGGCGAATACTCATCCATGCTGTTAGCGTTCATGTAACTGGTAAACGCCCGAAGAATGAAATCCATGTCCTTAACAGTACTTTCGCTGTAGGATGCGGACTTAAACAGTTCTTGTAAATGAGCTGTTAAGTCGCTGAATTTTTTGCAATTATCCATTTGATAACCTCCTCTATATTTGTTGTCAAATCGACACAAATTCATTATAGGACAGACATCAAATGAATTATTGTTATTCAAGAAGTTTATTGTAAAAGCACTATTTTAAAGGAGGTTTTGTGACTTATCGAATAATGTTACTTGTCGAATTAACAAAATTATCTGACATGTCAGATAATTTTGTTGTCATAATTTTATAAAGCTGCGTATCTTTCGGGAACTTATCCACGAACGGAATAATCACATTCCCATAAAAAATCAGCCCTTCGCCTGCACCTGAATTGGTGACATACGAGAGCTGATGAGGGGAAATATTGAGCTGTTTAGCGAGAATCTGACGGTCACCGCCAGCCTGATTTAGCATATAGATGAAGTCGGAGTTTTCAAAAATATTCTCAATTTCACGGCTTGCAAGCAAGTCCTTAACATTCTGAGTTAAGCCTGTCGGAATACCTCCCCATTTTCTGAAACGCTTCCAGATTTCACATGAATACGCCGCCGTCTGCTCCTCTTTCAAAAGCAAATGAAACTCATCAATATAGTAGCGAGTGGATTTATGCTCCGCACGATTGACGGTAACTCTGTTCCAAACGCAGTCCTGAACAACAAGCATGCCAAGCTTTTTCAGCTGTTTACCAAGCTCCTTGATGTCAAAACAGATAAGGCGGTTATTCATATCAACATTGGTTCTGTGATTGAAAACGTTAAGCGAGCCTGTGACATACATTTCAAGAGCTGTTGCAATTCTTTGTGCTTCGGGTTCAGGCTGTTTCAGCATGAGATCATACAAATCCTGCAAAATCGGCATTTCTGCTGTATCAGGGCTTGCAAGATATTCCCGATAAACAAGCCTTACACATCGGTCAATAATTGTCTTTTCGATAGGCTCAAGCCCATTTTTACCGCCGACAATCAGCTCACACATGGACAGTATAAAATCTGATTTTAGTGCAAGCGGATTTTCGTCCTCTGAATAATTCAGATTAATGTCAAGTGGATTGATGAACTGACTTGAAGTTGGCGAAATCTTCACAACCTGACCATTTAGGCGGTTTACAAGGGGAAAATACTCGGCTTCAGGGTCGCAAATGATTATATCATCTGTTGTTGTAAGAAAAGCATTCGCGATTTCTCTCTTTGCAGAAAACGACTTACCTGAACCTGGAGTACCGAGAATAAGTCCGTTCGGATTTTTAAGCTGTTTTCTGTCGCACAAAATCATATTGTTTGAAAGTGCATTCAGCCCATAATACAAAGCCTCACCCGACTGAAACAGCTCCTGTGTTGTAAATGGCACAAAAATAGCGGTGCTTGACGTTGTCAAACCACGCTTAATTTCAATATTATTTATGCCAATCGGAACACAAGCCATGATACCATCTTCCTGCTGATAATCAAGTCTTTTCAGCTGACAATTGTATTTCTGTGCAATGCCTTGCTCCTGAAAAAGAATGTTGTCAAGCTTTCTTTTGGTATCAGCCGTATTCATAATGAGGATAGTTGCCATAAAAAGACGCTCATTTCTGCTCTGCAAATCGTTGAGCAGATTTTTTGCTTCCTTGCCAAAGGTGTTAATGTCAGACGGCATGATGTCGATGTCATAACCGTTACGGAAAGCTTTTTTCTGTTCTTCCATTTTCATTTTATCAAGGTCGGTGATTTTTCTCTTGACGGTCTTAATTGCCTTATTCTGGTCAATTGACTGCAAGTGAATAGAAAGCGTAATATTATGCTCAATGTTCAGAAAATCCGCAAGAAGTCTATCGGACATTTCGCTTGCAAGTATTTGAATAAATGAAACTGACCCGAATTTCCCACTCATTTTGAAGCTGTTGCCCTTACTGAAATCAAAGGATGACGGCGCAATATAGTCCTTGACGGACAATCCCGACTGCGGGAGTAAATCCCATGAAAAATGAAGCTTTTCTCTGCCGTCGGGATTAAAGCAACGATGCATGACTGAAAGCCTTTCAATGCCGTTCATCGGCTGTGCAAGAACGCCCATGACCTTAAAATTCGAGATAATGTCCGTTTCGATACGTTCAAGCTTAGGCTTTGCTTCCTTTATGGACTCTGCCTCAATGCCGAATGTGATATATTTGGTCTTGACAAGACCGTTATTTCCTTTGGCAAGCTGATTTTTCAGCATTTCAGAATATTCACGGCGAATGTCATTAAAATCATCATTCTGTGCGGATATCTCAAGCTGACGGTTGAACTCGTCAACGTCCACAACCTGATTTAAAAAGGAAAGCTGAACGGTAATTGTGCTGTCAAAATAGTTGAGGAAATCACAGTAATTCTCGAAAATCGCTGTCTTATCCTCGTTTTGTGCAAGCTGATAGTTGATGTCGAAAAACTGCACCGTTTTGGTATAAAGCTTATCCGTTACCCTGCAAATACCATCCTTGAACATCTGCTGAAAAGGAATGGACTGCTGTGCGGTTCTTGGGATTTTGCCGTCGCCATTGGGACGAGCTTTTTTTACAGCTTCGGCTATCTGTTTTTTCTGCTTGCCTGATATATTTTTATTTGTCAAATTGTTTCCTCCAATCTAAAAATAGATAGAAAAAAACTACGGCTGAAAAGTCGTAGTTTCTGTTTATATTATGGTGATTAAACGATATTTTCACCAAGCATAATCTTAGGCATTGTTGTTAAGCACCTATTCCAACGTTTGTAGAATTTTTCAAGTCCAAGTTTCGAAACCCTTGCGTGAACTTCCTTATTTTCGACAACCCAATATAAAAGATAAGTTACTTTTCCAACAAATCGTGTCAATGGAATAGGCGGCTCACCAGATTTGACTGCATTAAAATCTTTTTGCCTATGAGTACGCTTAATATATTTCACATCAATAACGCCTTCTTGTGAAAGATAAAATTCTGCAACTTCCTTCATGAGCTGTTCAATCTCATCTTGCTTTTCAATTTTGGCTTCATAAATACATATTTCATTGAACATGGTGATACCGCCTTAATAGTTTTGATTAAATATTGCGTGTATAGTATACATATCATTATACTACACCGCTCCTCCTACTGCAAGCCTAATTGTTGATAATCTCCTTAATCTCTTCCTCCAAATCCGCCTGTCTTACCGCATACTCATAAACATTCTCCGTCTTGTAAGGACGGATTTTAGGGCGGATAAAACGGCTTTTTACCACAATTTTAACAACCTTTTCAAAAGACTGTCCGTTCTTTTCATACATTGCCGCAAGAAAAGACGGCATTGCCACCACAATAAGCAGAAGCATTGCCGCCGTGTTTCCGATTGCACCTTTGGCGAGAAAATACGTCGGTACAGCCGTAGCTGCGGCGATAGAAAAGCAGACAAGCTGACGTTTTGTGAGATTAAACGCTACTTTTGTCTTGACCTTAGTCAAGTCTTTTGGCACCTGAACATACGGCATACATAAAATCCTCCATCATCTGCTGATATGCGGGGCTTTCTTTCGGAATACTGTCAACATAACGGTAAATAAAACGCTGAAATTCATCTTCAACGAGAATGCTCATCTCCATTGTATCATCATCCGGAAACCAGTCAGCAATAAACATTACCGCCTCATCAAATAGGCATGATGGCAGTTTTGAAAAGCTGGTTATACCAAAAGCATCATAGAAATCTATATCAAACTGCTTTTTGCAGATATCTGATAACATTCGGTATGAAATGCTGTATGGGCTGTCAAGTGAGGCGGCAATTGTAATGTCAGCAAGCTGTTCCAGAAATGCCTGCTGTGATTTGCTGATTGTGTTTGTACAAATTTTTCTCATTTAAAATTCCTCCTAGTGTGCATTAAAAATTGACTTTGATATGCTTGAAGTTTTGAATAGCGACATGCAGAGAATTATTGAATATGCTCCGATTTTCAGAAGCATTCCGTGCAAGTCCGTTGCATCTGCAAGCCCCTTGACAAGAGCTGCATAAATTCCCACGATAACTATGATGAAGAACGCCTGAAATGCCAGTGCCACAAGACTTCGTATATAGTTCGTGCCTGTGTTGCCCCATTCACGATTTGTAAATGTTGCGAACGGAATCGGCGCAATAGAGCAGTACAGATAAATTTCGATCATTCGGTTTACAAGCACAACCGTCACAAGGACGGCGATTGCTTTTACCGCCAGACTGACTATAAGTGCTTCAATCATCAACAGGAACAGTTCTCCGACATCCATAGCATCAAGCCCCGATTTGAATTGCAGATACATTGACAGAACATCAACATTTGTGTCTTTTGAAATTGACGATGCCGACTGATTGACAACCCATTGCCCGACATCAAATATCGCCATGACAATATCAAAGGTGTGAGACAGCAGAAAAACTGCTACACAAGCCTTGAAAATAAACTTAAAAAATGTTTCTGTTCCGATATCGTGCATGTTGTTTTTCTCGGTAATTGCCGTTATCAGCTCATAGCATAAAACAAACGTGATAATCAGTCCCGCAATCGGGATAATTACGTTGTTTGATAGGTTTTTTATCATGGTGAAGATATCTATATTCCATTCCGATGGCGTTTTTCCGACCTCTGCGGCAATTTTACCTGTGCTTGCATTCACATCATCGAAAATATTTACGAATATTCCACCACACACATCTGAAAGAAAGTCGTGTATCGCTTCTTCAATCTTATCCCAAATCTTATCCATCCGATACCTCCCTTCGGTTTATTATAAAAAGCAGAACGGGCCTGCATATTGCAAGCCCGACTGAGTTTATTCGTTTGTATTAGCCAAACAAGCCAGAAAGAAGAGGAACGAGAGTTGCACCGATAAGGGCAACACCTCCGCCAGCCATAAGTTGCTTCATACCCTGTGACTTAGCACCAGGGTTATCATTACCGTAACCTTCAAGAAGATTGATTACGCCCCATACGCCAAGGCCTGCACCAAGAGCGATTACGAGTGTCTGTAAAGTTCCGATTGCTGAATTAAAAAATTCCATGTGATTTTCTCCTTTAAAATAAATATTTTTGTTTTTGGGTACAAAAAAAGCTACTGAATTTCATCAGCAGCTTCATTTGTATCTTCGATTGTACAGTCATATACTTCGACTGTATCCGTTGGTTTGATTTTAAGCTTATGCGACAGATATTTTTCAATATTGAAAACATTTTTCTCGTCAGCGTCGGATGTGAGATAGTATTTTGGATGCTTCAATAAATCATATTTATTACTCAGAAAAGGTCTGACACCTCGAAGCTGTAAAATACACTTTCCGCCGTCCATAACGCTGATTTCGTCCATTGACATAAGCTCTTTCCCCACTTTTTGATAGTTAAGGCTGTGGGAAGTTTCCTTGCCTCTGCTTTCGCCAGTGTTGTAGAGGTCAATAGTTTCTTTGCCGAGAATTTCGGACATTTCCTTGAGTGTTGATTTTTCCTTACCGCCCAGAAATAGAGTCGTATCGCAGTTACCCACAATAGTATCGGCGTTATCCTTGTAAAGAGCTTTCAACTGACTTTGCGCCTGCAAAATAATAGAAGCCGATATTTCACGGCTTCTGATTGTGGCTATAAGCTTTTCAAACTTTGGAATTTGTCCGATATTGCTGAACTCATCAAGGATAAAACGGACATGCACGGGCAGCCGTCCGCCGTATTTGTCATCTGCTTTGTCGCACAAAAGGTTAAACAGCTGAGTGTACATTATGGCAACGATAAAATTAAAAGTATCATCCGTATCGGAGATTATGACAAAAAGTGCCGTCTTTTTATCGCCTAACGTATCAAGCTCAAGCTCGTCGTACTCTGTGAGGTCACGCAGTTCCTTGATGTCAAAGGGTGCAAGCCTTGCACCACAGGAAATTAAAATACTCTTAGCAGTTTTGCCCGCCGCAAGCTTATATTTTCTATATTGCCTTACAGCAAAATGTTCAGGGTCGGTTTTTTCAAGCGTATCGAAAAGAAGATCGATTGGATTTTTGAAGTCCTCATCTTCTTCTTTTGCCTCACTTGCATTAATCATCTCAATAAGAGTATTCAGATTTTTTTCTTCCTCGGGGGCTTCATACCAAATATATCCGATTAATGCAGAATAATAAAGACGTTCTGCCTTAACCCAGAAATCCTCACCGCTTTGGTTTCCGTCGCCTTTGGTGTTGGCAATAATCGTGTTTACAAGCTTTAAAATATCCTTTTCAGAACGGATATACGCAAGGGGATTATAGTGCATTGACTTTGCAAAATTGATTGTGTTCAGCACTTTTATACTGTAACCGCCGTGCTTCAAGGCATTACCAACCTCTAAAAGCACCGTACCTTTCGGGTCAGTTACCACATACGATGAATGCATTTGCAGGAGATTAGGTTTAACATAAAACCTTGTTTTACCCGAACCTGAACCGCCGATTACAAGAACATTTTTGTTTCGTGCGTACTTAGGACCGCTTTTCGGTCTGCCGTCCATTGTTAAGCGTTCAGTTTCTGTCAGGATAACATTTTTCTGAAAGTCAGCGTCCATATATGGCTTGATATCCTCAGTGTTGCCCCAGCGTGCAGAACCGTATTCACAGCCTTTGCGGTACTTTTTAGCATTCTTACCCTTGACATAAATAATAAGTTTTACGATTACACCGCCTGCCGCACCGACAAGCAAGTCAATAGGATTAAAGCTTGGAAGAGGATTTTGAAAGACTGCTCCGATATTTCCAACAGTATTCATAATCTGTGCACCGATATTTGCACCGTCAGACATCTGAAATGCCTGTGAAAGCTTATCGAAAAAGTACCCAAACATCAAAAAAGGCAGAACTTTTACGACTTTCTGTTTATTGAACTTCATTACAGCTCTGCCTCCTTTGTTTTGGATTTCTGACGAGTACGCTCCTGAACCTTTGCCTTGACCTGTTCACCGAGAGTTTTCAGCTGTGCTTTGATAGACGGTTTTTCTTCCTTTTTCATTTGGTTTGCTGAAAATTCCTTGAAAGCCATTGTCAGCACGTCCATATCCTTCGCCTTAAAGAAAACAAAATACTTTGCGGGTTCTTGAGTAATATCTTTCTTGAGAGCATAATCAACGCCGTATTTTCGGGCGGTTTTATCAAAAGATTTGATATTCTGGTCGGTAACTTCAATATTGGTAAGCTGTGCACCGCTTGCGGTTAGCTGCTTCACCGACTGCTTTCCCTTATAAATCTTCGGGGATTTATTTTTCTGTGAGGCAAGAAAAGCTTTCATGCAGTCTTTCAGCACCTTTGCACTCATTTTGCCTGTTTTTACTGCAAGTGCAACGGTTTTTTCAGAGTTTTGCTCCTGCATTGTTTCGTTCCTCCTTTTTGAATTTTACTCTGTGCTAAGGGATTTTTATTGGATAGTGCATTGTGTTTTCCTCCTTTGGACATAAAAAAAGCAGTCAAGGGTTACTTGACTGCTATGTAAATAATCTCTTATACCTGCATGATAAACTAGAATTTGTGGTGTTCATATTCCGTTCATTCTTGCTTTTTGCGTATCAAATTTTTCTCTATTCAATGCCTTCTGCCTTTCGATATTGGGAAATAGTTTCTATTTCTTTCTCCTTTAATCTTAATTCAATAGCTGTTTTGGCATAAGCACGACACGATACTAATGCAAACCAAATATTATTTAATAATAGCTGTAATTTGAAATTTAACTCTGGAACCGTTCCATCATAAAGCATACTTTTCCACATTTCATATTCGGAAATAAAATCATTTTTATCTATCTTTGTTAATGTAGATAGAATATCCTCGTAAATTATTTCATCAAATTTATATTCTACGTTATGGGCAAAGTTATTACGAATTGAATTTACCTTTCCAAGAGCACCATAATACTCATCCAATAATCCCATAGAATTGGCTAAATCAAGTTTCTGTCTAAAAGTTGTTGACTTTAATATTTTTTCATCAATAATCGTATCCGTAAGAGTTTTTATTAATTCTCTCTCCATATATAGATGTGCCTTAAGAATAACAACAAGAATATCATCAGATTTAGTATCTTGCATGAATTTTTTATTGATTTTCTTACTTTCACTTGCTAGCCTAATTTTCTTTTCTTCATCTAAATTATTTTCCATAGTATATTACTCAGTCCTTTCATTGAAAAGCTATCTAATGAAACATTTTATATTATAACCCCCGATTTATCGAGCAGATAAACTCAACTTGATACATTGATTATACCACTTATTAGGGTAAAAGTAAAGGACGGAGGTTAGTCCGTCCCATACAAATCATGATTAACCTCTGCCGAATAAAAGCTGTTCATAGTCGTCGTGGCATTATAGATTACAGATTTCAGATAAGCCTTGATATTATGGATTTTTGTGGTGTTCCGCTTCATACAAAAGAGAATATACTCAATATGCTCGGAATTGATTTTAAGGAAACGACTTTTAACAACCTCTTTCGGAATATCCTCTTTGCCGATACAGATTGTTTCCTTTGAAGAACAGATACACTCAAGCATTATTTCAACAATTTCATCAAGAAGCTCCTTATCCTCCTGCTGACAAAGAATATCATATTCAATATTTTCATGAAGAATGCTGCGATAAATTTCAATCGAATTTATCATATCTTGATTGATAGATTGATATTTTATATCTTCAGTATTTATTTTTTCTTTAATATCTACTTCTTTAATTAATTGCATTGGATTTTTCGCTATCGGTTTTGCCGTCGTCGGATTTTCCAATAACGGATTATCCGTCATCGGCTTTTCATATATGTTATACTCGTTGCCAGTCATTTTCCCTTTATCGTCACGCCCCTGATACCTAATTATATATCCGGCATTTTCAAGCTCGACAACTGCTGTCCGTATTGCATCAATATTTTCACGGTTGATTACTGTAAGACCTTTAAGAGAATAGTCCCAATTTTCAGGGAGCGACAGCATCTGTGAAAGAAGCCCTTTTGCTTTCAATGATAATCGCTTGTCACGCAAATGATAATTTGACATTACCGTGTAGCCGTCATTCTTTATAACATGAAATATCGCCATTTTAAAAACTCAACTTTCCATAAATGTTTTATCAGAAAAGGGATTGACAAAGCAAACGTTATATGCTTTAGAAATTTTTGTCTCTATTCTCGAAAGTTCATATTGTATAATGCATACATCAACAAAAGCGTTCATGACCGCATTGAATAAAATCTGTTCTTGCCTTGCAGGAAGAAAAATCTCACGACAGGGGTTGACATACAATTGAAAGTATGCTTCACAGATTTCATGGGACAATTTGCTGTATTCATCTCTTATAAGCAAAAATTGTGAAATCATATTGAAAAAGCTATTGACATCAGCTTCATTTTGTGCTTTTGGAAATGATATTATTTTTTCTGAAAAATGGTTGACATCGTGTTTGTTTTGTGCTCTGCACTTTTCAAGATATTCCTCAAAAAAGTTCTTGACATTTGGGTCGAGGTGTGGTATTGAACTGCGTTTATCTGTTTTATTCATACAATTATTCCTTTCAGATTTATTTTACATATCACAGCCCATAAAAAAAGTCCTGTATCTGACGTTTTTACGCCAAATACAGGACTTATTTTTTATTTACCGATTTCAAGGCACATCATCATTGTGATGTCTTCCCACTGGTTTTCGCGAAGATATCCGCCGTGAGCCTTGCGATAGGCTTTTGCCATCTCATAGGTTATCGTTAAATCCCATGAAATCGTGAATTTTTGACTAATCCCTATTTTTAATAGCAGCCTGTGCAGCAGCCAGTTTTGCGATAGGAACTCTGAATGGTGAGCATGAAACGTATGTCAGACCAAGCTTGTGGCAGAACTCAACAGATGTTGGGTCACCGCCGTGTTCGCCGCAGATACCGATATGCATGTCAGGACGAACGCTCTTTCCGAGCTTGATGGACATATCCATAAGCTTGCCAACGCCTGTCTGGTCAAGTCTTGCAAATGGATCGTTTTCGAATATCTTAGCGTCATAGTAAGCGTTAAGGAACTTACCGGCATCGTCTCTTGAGAAGCCATATGTCATCTGAGTAAGATCGTTTGTACCGAAGCAGAAGAATTCAGCTTCCTTAGCGATATCATCAGCTGTAAGAGCAGCTCTAGGAATTTCGATCATTGTACCTACTTCGTACTTAAGGTCAGAACCTGCAGCAGCAATAACTTCATCAGCGCTTTCAACTACAAAGTTCTTAACATACTTGAGCTCCTTGATGTCGCCGATAAGTGGGATCATGATTTCAGGAACGATTGTCCAGTCCGGATGAGCCTTCTTAACGTTGATAGCAGCTTTGATAATAGCTCTTGTCTGCATCTTAGTTATTTCAGGATATGTTACTGCAAGACGGCATCCACGGTGACCCATCATTGGGTTGAATTCGTGAAGTGAAGCAATAAGTGCCTTGATTGTTTCAACTGATTTGCCCTGTGTCTTAGCAAGAGCTTCGATATCAGCTTCTTCAGTAGGAACGAATTCGTGAAGCGGAGGATCAAGGAATCTGATTGTAACAGGGCATCCTTCGAGAGCTTCATAGAGCTTTTCAAAGTCTGACTGCTGCATTGGTTCAATCTTAGCAAGAGCAGCTTCTCTTTCTTCAACTGTATCAGCACAGATCATTTCTCTGAAAGCAGCGATTCTGTCAGCTTCAAAGAACATGTGCTCTGTACGGCAGAGACCGATACCTTCAGCACCGAGTTCGCGTGCCTTCTTAGCGTCAGAAGGTGTATCAGCGTTTGTTCTTACCTTGAGAACTCTGAACTTGTCAGCCCATCCCATGATTCTGCCGAATGTTCCGGCAATTGTTGCGTCAACAGTTGGTATAATACCGTCATAGATATAACCTGTTGAACCGTCTATTGAAATAAAGTCACCCTCTGAGAATGTCTTTCCAGCAAGTGTGAATTTCTTGTTAGCTTCGTCCATATTTATTTCTGAGCAGCCTGATACACAGCATGTACCCATACCACGTGCAACAACTGCTGCGTGAGAGGTCATACCGCCACGAACTGTAAGAATACCCTGTGAAGCCTTCATACCTGTAATATCTTCAGGAGATGTTTCAAGACGAACGAGAACAACCTTTTCGCCCTTAGCTTTCATAGCTTCAGCATCGTCAGCTGTAAATACTACCTTACCGCAAGCAGCACCAGGTGAAGCACCGAGACCCTTGCCTATTGGAGTAGCAGCCTTGATAGCTTTTGTATCAAACTGTGGGTGGAGAAGTGTATCGAGGTTTCTTGGCTCGATCATAAGAACAGCTTCTTCTTCTGTTCTCATACCTTCGTCAACGAGGTCACATGCAATCTGGAGAGCAGCCTGAGCAGTTCTCTTACCGTTTCTTGTCTGAAGCATGAAGAGCTCACCGTGTTCTACAGTGAATTCCATGTCCTGCATGTCTCTGTAGTGGTTTTCAAGCTTGCTGCAAACCTTCTTGAATTCTTCAAATGCCTCTGGGAATTTTTCAGCCATCTGAGCTATAGGCATTGGTGTACGAACGCCGGCAACAACGTCTTCGCCCTGTGCGTTTGTAAGGAATTCTCCCATGAGCTTTTTCTCACCTGTAGCAGGGTCACGTGTAAATGCAACACCTGTACCGCAATCTTCACCCATGTTACCGAAAGCCATCATCTGTACGTTTACTGCAGTACCCCATGAGTAAGGAATATCGTTATCACGACGATATACGTTTGCTCTTGGGTTGTCCCATGAACGGAAAACAGCCTTGATAGCGCCCATGAGCTGTTCAACAGGATCTGCAGGGAAGTCTGAACCTATCTTTGTCTTGTATTCGTTCTTGAACTGTGAAGCGAGTTCCTTAAGATCTTCAGCTGTAAGCTCAACGTCCTGAGTAACACCCTTGTTCTTCTTCATTTCGTCGATAAGCTCTTCAAAGTACTTCTTACCAACTTCCATAACTACGTCAGAATACATCTGGATGAATCTTCTGTAGCAGTCATAAGCCCAACGTGCGTTGTTTGACTTTTCAGCCATTACTTCAACAACAGTTTCGTTAAGACCAAGGTTGAGGATTGTATCCATCATACCAGGCATTGATGCTCTAGCACCTGAACGAACAGAAACGAGGAGTGGATTTTCCTTGTCGCCGAACTTCTTGCCTGTAATTTCTTCCATCTTTTTGATATACTCCATAATCTGAGCCTGGATCTCATCATTGATCTGCTTGCCATCCTCATAGTACTGAGTGCATGCCTCTGTTGAGATTGTAAAGCCCTGTGGAACAGGGAGTCCCAGAGATGTCATTTCAGCAAGGTTTGCACCTTTGCCGCCGAGAAGTTCCTTCATCTCAGCGTTACCTTCTGAGAATAAATATACCCATTTCTTGCTCATTGGTTAAAATACCTCCAATAAAATTTCTCATTTTCCAGTCCAGTCGGGAAAAAACCTGCCTCATGGCTGGAGTTAATAATAATTATACCATATTAAAATCTGAAATTCCATACATTTTAAAAAAATAATAAAAAAATTTTTACATAAATTAAGGATATAAAAGTGCATTATGATGAATAAATGAAAAAATACTGTTCCGGTGCGATATAATGTGAACATTTTTTATAAAAAGCCTTGAAATATTAAAATAAATTTGGCATAATATATTAAGGTGTTTAAAATATCTTTTGTTAAAACGGACAGGGCTTTACGATTGCCCTGTATTTAATTAATATATGGTTCCGGGTTGTACGGAAGACTGACATAGTGTCAGAACAAATCAGATTTAAAACAAACAAATAATGAAATGGATGTGTATTTTTAAAATGGATAATGTTATTATACTTGCAGGCGGCCAGGGAAAAAGAATGAAGGCTGATATCCCTAAGCCGATGTTCAAGGTTCTCGGTGAAGCAATGCTCGAATGGGTAATAGGAGCATGTGAGGACTCAGGACTTTCTGATATCTGCATAGTAAAGGGATACAGGGCAGAAATAATCGACGAATATCTTAACGGAAGATATGAAACGGTTCTTCAGGCTGAACGTCTCGGTACAGGTCACGCTGTAATGCAGGCAAGAACCTTTATGGAAAAGAATCCGGACGGAAATACACTTGTACTGTGCGGTGATGCACCGTTTATAGACAGCAAAACAATAACCGACTCTCTTGCTCTTCATAAGGAAAACGGAAATTCAGTTACTGTAATTACTTCAAAGGTGCAAAATCCTACAGGATACGGAAGAATAATACGCTCTGAATCAGGCATTTCCTCAATCGTTGAGGAAAAGGATGCAACTGTAGAGCAGAAAAAAATAAAAGAGATAAATTCAGGCGCTTACTGGTTTAAGACCGCTGATCTTCTCGAATCATTAAAAGCAATAACTACGGATAATTCACAGGGTGAATATTACCTTACAGACACCATATACATTCTTCTTAATGAAGGCAAAAAGGCGGATGCATTTATTTCGGAAAATCCGAACGTCGTTCTTGGTGCAAATGACCGAAAGGGATTGCTTGAGCTTAATAAGGTTGCACGTGAGGATATAATAAACAGGCATCTTGAAAACGGCGTTGAGTTTACATGTATAGACGGAATAACAATAGGCCGTGACGTTACGATAGGCGAAGGAACACAGATTCTCTCAGGAACGGTTCTTAAAGGAAAAACAGCAATCGGTACAGGCTGCGTTATAGGGCCTGACTGTATAATAGAAAACAGTACTGTCGGAAATGACACAAAGTTAAACTACGTTCAGTGCTATGATTCAAAAATAGATGACAATGTAAAGATAGGACCTTTTGTTCAGATAAGACCGGGAAGCCATATAATGTCAGGCGTAAAAATAGGCGACTTTGTTGAAATCAAAAACTCGGTAATCGGCGAGGATACAGCAGTTGCACATCTTACATATGTAGGTGACAGTGATGTAGGAGGCTGTGTTAATTTCGGTTGCGGAGTTGTTACTGTAAATTATGACGGTGATAAAAAGAACCGCTGTGTAATAAAGGACAATGCATTTATAGGATGCAATACAAATCTTATTGCACCTGTTACAGTAGGAAAGGGCGCATATACGGCGGCAGGAACTACTGTGGTAAAGGATGTTCCTGATGACGCGCTTGTAATTGACAGAGGAGAAGCAGTAATCAAGGAAGGCTATGCAACAAGAAAGCTTAAAAACCGCAAGAAAAAACAATAACCGTCCATAAAATAAAAATATTCATAACAACCCCCTTTTTTACAAAAGGGGGTAATTGGCTGAGATATAGGGGAAATCGGCACTATTCGACCAGGCTTCCTGTCGCGCCTTTGACCTTCGGACATATGGTTGAGATACAGGAAAATTCAATAAAAGAAAGGTTTACTAAACTAATATGGGAATAGCAGAATTATTTGAACAGATAAAATCAGCGAATAAGACCGGTCCTGTAGAATATATTATTACCGGGCTTGGAAATCCGGGACTGAAGTATCAGGATACACGTCACAATACAGGATTTATGGCCGTAGACACAATTGCCGGGAAGTATAATGCGGATATAAAAAAGATAAAATTCAAATCACTCTGCGGGGAGTGTGTTATAGACGGTGTAAAATGTCTTCTTATGAAGCCGTCAACATATATGAACAACAGCGGTGAGGCAGTTGTTGAGGCAATGAATTTTTATAAGCTTGGTATTGATAAGCTCATAGTAATCTATGACGATATTTCACTGGAACCTCCGAAAATGAGAATAAGACAAAAAGGCAGCGACGGAGGCCATAACGGAATAAAAAGCATAATTTATTTAACCGGAGAAAATACTTTTCCAAGAATAAAAATAGGTGTGGGGAAAAAACCGCATCCTGACTATGATCTTGCGGACTGGGTGCTTTCAAGCTATAAAGCGGATGAAATACCATTAATAAAAGAAGCATGTGAAAATGCTGTATCTGCAGTAGAGCTTATGGTAACAGGTAAAATCAGCGAGGCGATGAATAAGTTTAACTGAAGAGAGGTATAAAATGAATATTTTTCAGAAATGTTTTGCAGAGCTGTCAGGATTCAAGTCACTGAACAGCTGCCTGAGAGACATGATAACACCTGTATGTACAGTGGGATTGTCACAGATCCATAAAGCACAGCTGCTGCTGACATTATCCGAAGAAAGAACGGCACTTGTAATAACAGATGATGATAACACGGCAAGGAAGCTTGCTGATGATATAAACGCAATGGCAGATGAAAAAACCGCATACTACTATCCTTCCAGGGAATACATAATGCACAATGTTGAGGGCGTGTCCAGAGAATACGAATTTATGCGCCTCGATGTATTGTCAAAGCTTATCGCAGGTCAGTGCAGGGTTGTTATTGCCGGAATAGAAGCATTAATGCAGTTTACAGTTCCGAAAAATATAATGAACGCGTATTCGTTTAAAATATCGGACAACGAAGAAATACCGATATCCGGGCTTGTTGATAGACTTATAAAATGCGGATATACAAGAGGCGAAAGTGTAGAGGGTCCCTCACAGTTTTCGGTAAGAGGTTCTATCGTTGATATTTTCTCACCGCAGACAGAACAGCCTGTAAGAATCGAGTTCTGGGGTGATACTGTCGACAGTATTTCATATTTTGATCCTGAAACTCAGAGAAGAAACGAATCAGTGACTTCCATAAAAATAGTACCTTCCCGTGAAACACTGTATGAGCCTTCTGAGCTTGCACAGAAGATAGGAAATGTCATTAAACAGGCAAGAGGAAAAAATGCTGAAAAGCTCAGGCAGAAGGTGGCCGAGGATATAGAAAAGCTCAATTCCGGAATAATGATAAACAATGCCGACAGATATATAAATCTTATTTATGACAATGGTACCGCTATATTTGACTACATTGACGGAGCAGTATTTTTTAATGAAATAAGTCATATCCTAAATCACGTAAGGGGAATATCCGCCCAGTATGAGGAGGATATAAATCTGATGCTTGATGAGGGTGAAATATGCCGTTCATTATGCGGTCACTATACAGATTTTCCGACGTTTATGGTATCTGCTGAAAAACGTAACAACGTCTATCTGAATTCTTTTTTCAGCGGTTCGGACAGAATAGCATACAAGCAGGTAATTACATTTGACGCAGTGCAGACATCAACATGGGGCGGTGAAATGCGACAGCTTACAGAGGATCTGAAATCGTATACCGATCATGGATATGCCGTATTTCTCATGGCAGGAAGCGATAAGACACTGCCTATAATAGCCGACGACCTTCGTGAAAGCGGTCTTGATGTTGAAATAAGAACAGAAAATTCAGTGCCTCAGAAACGCAGGATTCTTATAATGCCCGGCAGTGTATCGGGTGGCTTTGACTATCCTGAAATAAAATATGCACTGATAACCCAGAACGGTGCGGTAAATTCAAAGCGAAGAAGGAAAAAGGAAAACAAGGGCAAGGAAATCCGAAGCCTTTCGGACATTGTTCAGGGTGATCTTGTAGTACACGCACTTCATGGAATAGGAAGATTTGTAGGAATCCGTAAGCTTGAGCTTGAAGGAGTTACAAAGGACTATATCACAATACAGTATGCCGGAAAAGATGTTTTATACGTTCCTGTAACTCAGCTTGATATGGTTTCAAAATATATAGGCGCAAGAGACGATACAGGCGTAAAGCTTAATAAGCTTTCTTCGGCTGAATGGCAGAAAACACGTAACAATGTAAAACGTGCAGTAAAAGACATGGCCGCAGAGCTTATAGCACTTTATGCAAAGCGGCAGAATACGGAAGGGTTTGCGTTTTCTCAGGACAGTGAGCTTCAGTTTGAATTTGAAAAAAGATTTCCCTTTGTTGAAACCGGCGATCAGCTTCAGAGTATTGCTGAAATAAAAGGTGATATGATAAAAGGTCAGCCTATGGACAGACTTTTGTGCGGAGACGTTGGCTTCGGAAAGACAGAGGTAGCCTTCCGTGCAGCATTTAAATGCATTTATGACGGAAAGCAATGTGCAATTCTGGCGCCGACTACTGTTCTCGCATGGCAGCATTATCAGACAGCGATTAAAAGATTTGAGCATTTTCCGGTAAATATAGAGCTGCTTTCAAGATTCAGGACCCCGAAACAGCAGACAGAAATTTTAAAAAACCTCAAAGCCGGAAAAATAGATATGATAATAGGTACGCATAGGCTTGTGCAGAAGGATGTAAAATTCAAGGACCTTGGTCTTGCAATAATTGACGAGGAGCAGCGCTTCGGAATAGCACACAAGGAAAAATTCAAGCAGAATTTCATAGGTGTTGATATGCTTACACTTTCAGCAACACCTATACCGAGAACGCTTAATATGGCAATGAGCGGAATACGCGATATGTCAGTTATAGAGGAGCCTCCGCAGGACAGATATCCTGTTCAGACTTATGTAATAGAGCACAATACAAGCCTTTTAGTCCAGGCAATCTCAAGGGAACTGAAGCGCGGCGGACAGGTGTATTATATTCACAACAGGGTCGAGACAATCTCAGGGTGTGCAGCAAGACTTCAGGAGCTTCTTCCTGATGCTAGAATAACATTTGCGCACGGGCAGATGTCAGAGGAGGTTATGTCGGAAACATGGCGACAGCTTCTTGAACGTGAGATTGATATACTTGTGTCAACTACGATAATTGAAACGGGTGTTGATGTGCCTAACGTAAATACTCTTATTATTGAAGATTCGGACAGATTCGGACTTTCACAGCTTTATCAGCTGAGAGGAAGGGTAGGACGTTCAAACAGAAGGGCATTTGCATATTTTACATTCAAGCGTGGAAAGGTACTCACTGAGGTAGCCGCAAAGAGGCTTGATGCAATAAAAGAATTTACCCAGTTCGGAAGCGGTTTCAGAATTGCTTTGCGTGATCTTGAAATAAGAGGGGCCGGAAGCATATTAAACGGCAAGCAGCACGGTCATATTGAGACGGTCGGATATGACATGTATCTGAGACTTCTGTCAGAGGCAATAGCAGAGGAAAGAGGAGACGCACCGGCAAAGAGGGCGGAAGAGTGTGTTGTTGATATTCAGATAGATGCTCATATTCCTGAAAATTATATTGACAGTCTTGCACAGAGGATAGATGCATACAAAAAGATAGCGGTTATAGAAACGCAGGAAGAAAGCATGGAGCTTATTGACGAATTTATCGACCGATACGGGGATCCGCCGAAAGCAATACTCGGACTTATAAGCGTGGCACTTCTGCGAAATACAGCCGCAAAGCTTGGCATTACTGAAATATCACAGAGAAACGGTTGTCTGCTTTTTTATATTTCATCACCTGAAATGTGTAAGATAAAGGCTCTTTCCGCTGCATTCAAAGGAAGAGTGCTGTTTAACAGCCTTGCAAAGCCGTATATCAGTGTAAAGCTCCTTCCGCACCAGAAACCTGAACAGCTCATTGATGATGTTATCCGTATAATGACAGAAGCGACTGACAGTGATAACAATAGTGATAATAATATACAAAAAGTAAAATAAAAAGTATACAATCTGTGCTTTAATAAAAAAATGTCGTATAGATGTAGTTGTTTTATATCAAATGCTACAATTATATTTGTTAAATTCACATATGGATTTTTTAGCAGATGAATGTTACAATATAAACATTATAATCAATAGAGCAGTAATTGTTTAAAAATAAGGCTTAGTTGATTAGAATATATAAAAATATGGGAAATTAAAAGACTAAAATTATGAAAAAAGATTAAGGGAGGATTTTTATTATGAAATTCAAGAATTTTTTTGCAGGTGTTGCAGCCTGTGCTATGGCAGCTTCAGCTATGGTTATGACAGTAAGTGCACAGGAATATACCTATGAACGAAATAGTGACGGCGGAGCTCCGTTTATGTATGTAGGTTTAACAAATGGCAGTGATTATGCCAAGGTTGATAGTGTTACAGCAGAAGTATCTGTAGCTTCCAAGTATCTGGAGGGTGCTATCGGGTATAATAAAAATGGCAATTGGATAGGCAGTATGACAAAACAGACTGTTTCAGCAGAAACAGGAGAGATAAAGCTTTCAGGCATAGGTGGAATAGAGCGTAATCTCCAGGTTCAGTTCTGGTGGATAGGTGAAGGTGCAGATAAAGTTACAGTAACAAATCTTTCAATTAAAGATGCATCAGGCAATGAGCTGCCATATGTAGTTTATAAGACTGAAAAAGAATTGCAGGATGCTGATGATGCTGCTTTTGCAGCTGCACAAACGACAGCCGCAGAAACAACAACAGCTGCAGAAACAACTACCAGTGCTTCTTCTACTACTACAGCGGCAGCAACAACAACTTCAGGCTCAGGTGCCACAACAACCACAGCAAAGAGCTCAACAAACCCTGCAACGGGTGATGCGGGCATAGCTCTTGCAGTTACAGCTGCAATGGCAGCAGCAGGAGTTGCAGTAACATTCAAGAAAAGAAAATAACTGAGGTTGTTATACATAATTAATAATATATAAATGCCCTCTTAATAAATGAGGGCATTTAATATATAAAAATGCATTGATTAAGTGACTTTGCTATAAAAGAAGGGGAGTATTAATATGAAAAAATTAGTAACATTACTGATAACATTAGGGTTTTTTTCGTCACTTACAGCATGTAACGATGGGACGTCAGGGAATTCTGAATCAAAAAAACTGACTACATCTGAAACACAGACAGAAGCAGAAGAAACAACAAAACCGGAGGAAACGACAGAGGCGGAAGAAACAACAGAAACAGAGCCGGAGATTGTCGAACCTGAATATCCTAAGCCTGTTGTTGACGAAAATGCTATTACATATAATGACAGTGATGATTTGTATACGGCTTACTGTACAAATGAAGCTGATTTTCAGAACGACGAGTCGAACTGTAATCTTTCAATAGCTGAGTACAAGGGTGAAAGACAGCTTAAGATTGAAGTGCTTGATAAAGACAATAAGGGCAATTACAAAACTCCGAAAATATCTTTTGATGTTGATAAGCTGGTCGGATCTGAAAACCTCAGCAAAATAAAGAGCTTCAGTGCTGATATCACACAGGTTGCAGTAGGGGAACTGACACTTGATGACGGCACATCAAGGAAAGTACCGGGAAATTTTATGGGTACCTTCGGCTCTGTTGTCGGTGAAAACTGCGATGTATGGTATGAACCTACCGGTTCATCAAACGGATTTGCAACAGGAGACTGGGACTTTGAATGGACATACGTCCATGTAGAAGGGAAATGGCTGCTTAAGGGCTTTGTAGACGGAACAGAGGAGTCAAAGCTTGTATTTATGAGATGGGGAATCCCGAATCAGGCAGATGTTTATATAGACAATCTGACATTTTACGATTCTGACGGAAAATCAATCCCGATCGTTTACACACCTGGTTCAGAAACAGACGAATAAAAGACGAATAAAAGAAGAATACCGGTTTTTATATTTTTAATCACCGGTATTCTTTATGTACAAGTTAAGGAATATATCCGAAGGTCAGAGGCACAATCGGAAAACCCGGTCAATTCCGCAGAATCAAAATCCCTGCAAAACAAATAACTTAAGCGTAGTGGCTGAATAGTAACTACCGATTCGGAATTTTTGGAATATAAATAACATTTGTATTGAAAAAATAATAATTTTATGATATAATTCTGTTTGACAGACTAATGAATATTAATTAAATATGAGGAGGAACATAGAATGGGATTGATTAAAGCGGCAGTAAGTGCTGTATCCGGAAATCTTGCAGACCAGTGGCTTGAGGTGCTCGAACCTGATAATATGTCAGGAGAAACATTAATGACAAAGGGTGTTCTTGTAAACAGGAAAAAAGGATCAAACACAAAAGGAAACAGCAACATTGTATCGAACGGCTCTGTAGTTCACGTATACCCTAGCCAGATGATGCTTCTTGTAGACGGAGGCAGAATTATTGATTACTGTGCAGAAGAGGGATATTATACGGTAAATACGTCAACAACACCTTCACTTTTTAACGGAGAGCTGAAGGCTTCTCTGAAAGACACATTTAACAGATTCAAATTTGGCGGAGTTCCGTCTCAGTCGCAGTATGTCTACTATATAAATCTTCAGGAGATAAGCGGGCTGAGGTTCGGCACAAGGACACCGGTCAGTTATTTTGATAATTTCTATGACGCTGAGCTGAATCTACGATGCCATGGAAGCTACTCTATCAAAATAACAGACCCTATAAAATTTTTCTCAGAAGCTGTTCCGAGAAACTCAGCAAGATACGATATTGCAGCGATGAACGGACAGTACCTGGATGAATTTTTAAATGCTCTTCAGTCAGCTATAGCTCAGATGTCAGTTGACGGAGTCAGAATATCAAGTATCGGCTCCAAAACAATGGAACTAAAAAAATATATGGAAAAATGCCTTGATGAGAGCTGGAATGAACTCCGTGGATTTGAAATAGCATCTGTCGGAATAGCAAGTCTCAGTTATGATGATGATAGTCAGAAACTGATACATATGAGAAATCAGGGCTCAATGATGTCAAATCCTTCGATAAGAGAGGGATATGTTCAGAGTAATATTGCTGACGGACTGAAGGCAGCAGGCTCAAATACAGCCGGTGCAGGTCAGGCATTTATGGCAATGGGTATGGGAATGAACAGTGCAGGCAACTTCATGAGTGCCGCATCAAATACCAACGCAATGCAGATGCAGGCCCAGCAAGCCCAGCAGGCAGCAGCACAGGCACAGGCTGCACAGCAGCAGACACAGGCAGGCGGATGGAAATGCTCATGCGGAAAGGCCAATACAGGCAAATTCTGTTCTGAATGTGGCGCGCCAATGCCTGAAGAAACAGGATGGAAATGCTTATGCGGGAGGGTAAATACCGGTAGATTCTGCTCTGAGTGCGGCTCACCAAAGCCGGAGGATACAAGCTGGCAGTGCTCGTGTGGTCAGATAAGCTCTGGTAAATTCTGTTCGGGATGCGGGGCGCCGAGACCATAAGATTAATTTTAACTGGAGGCATATCTTGGAAGCTATACAATACAAATGCCCTAACTGCGGGGGCGGCCTTGAATATAAAGCAGATAGACAGAAATTCGGATGTGATTTTTGCTTCAGTGACTTTACTGAGCAGGAGATAAAGTCGATATTCCGTGATAATGAAAATATTGACCTGACTCAGAACGTCAGGGAAGAAACAGTTGCTGACAACGAATTTGCAGGAGGAAATCTGTACTCATGCTCAAGCTGCGGCGCGGAAATAATGTCAGACGCAAATACAGCCGCCACATTCTGCGTTTACTGCCACAATCCTGTTATACTGACCGGAAGGCTTTCCGGTGATTACAGACCGAATAAAGTAATTCCGTTTGAAGTCGAAAAGAATAAAGCTATAGATATCTTTAAATCAGGAATGTTAAAAAAATTGTTTGTACCGTCCGGCTTCAAATCAGAGCAGACGCTTGAAAAGATGACAGGTCTGTACGTTCCGTTCTGGCTTGCAGACTGCAAGGTAAAGGCGGATATGCAGGCGATAGGAAAACATATACGTACATGGAAACAGGGAAATTATAAGTACACGGAAACAAGGGAATACGCTGTATCAAGAAGTGCGGGAATAACATTTAACGGTGTTCCGGCTGATGGTGCAAGCAAAATAGATGACAGCCTCATGGATGCACTTGAACCGTTTGATTACAGCAAGCTTCAGAATTTTTCGATGTCATTTCTTACAGGGTTTCTGGCTGATAAGTATGATGTTGATAAGGCAACAGTATTTCCGAGAATACGTCAGAAGCTCGATACGGCAAGCCGCGATATACTGATGTCATCCATTACGGGGTATTCGTCTGTTTCGGTAAGTAATTTTACGGATAACATAATGAGAACAGACTGGAACTATGCACTTCTGCCGGTATGGTTTATGACTTACAGCTATCAGGGAAAGATGTATGAATTTGCAGTAAACGGACAGAGTGGAAAACTCGTGGGACTTCCTCCGCTTTCTGTGAAAAAACTTCTTGCATTCTGTCTCGGACTGTTTGCAGTCATTACAGCACTGTTTGGATTGGGAGGGTATTTATTATATTGAAAAACATAAAAAAAACTCTTGTTTTATTTTTCATGACGCTGTTTGTTTTTTCCGGAATATCAGAGGTCAGGGCTTATGATGCATCATGTAAAATATATGATCATGCTGATGTATTTACAGATGATGAGGAAAACAGTATAAACCGCAAAATAGAAAAATATGCTGATGATCTTGATATAAATATTGCAGTCGTAGTCGCAGATGACAAGGATAAGGATTCACAGGAATATGCGGACCTTTATTATGAAAATCTGTTCGGAGTAAATACTGATGGTGTTCTTTTCTTTATCGATGTAAGTGAAGACCGTTTACACTGCATCTCAACCAGCGGATCCCAGATAAGCGTATATAAGTCATATATAGATTCAATCTATGATGATATTACACCGGCTCTAAAAGAACATGACTATTCGGAAACGATAAATATTTTCCTTGATGATTTAAAATCATATCCTAAGAAAACAATATATAAAGCATTACTTATAGGCGCATTGGTAGGCGCATTGGCTTCTATCATTACGGCAGTTTCAGTAACGCTAAAGTATAAAAGAAATGAAAAATATTCACCGAGAAACTATGAAGCAAAGGACAAAACAAACTATACCAAAAAAAGCGACGACTTTTTGCGTGAATATACCACAAAGACAAAAATAGAGTCATCCGATGGTAACGGCACTCACCGCAGCAGCGGCGGCGGAACTCATGGGGGCGGAACCAGACGTATATAGGGCGTGAAAGTTGCTGTTCAGTCATGCCATGAAATGGAGAGGATGTGTGCGAAGTCCAGGCGACCGTAAAGCCTGGCCGACTCCTCAGAGTCGGAATCCTTAGTACAAAAAAGCTCCGTTTCTGAATAGTAATGAGTCAAATAAAAAATCATCGGCTTTCCGGTTTACTATAAAACCGGAAAGCCGATGTGTTTTTTTATTACATATGACAGGCTTCACATTCGCCTATCTCGCCGACAATCGGAACAGGGTCGATACCGTTCCTTTTATAATAATCTGAGAGAGCGGACTTTATAGCCTGTTCTGCAAGCACTGAGCAGTGAAGCTTTACTTCCGGGAGACCGTCAAGTGCTTCAACAACTGCTTTGTTTGTAAGCTTAAGAGCGTCTTCAATCGGTTTTCCTTTTATAAGCTCTGTAGCCATAGATGATGTTGCAACTGCAGCTCCACAGCCGTATGTTTTGAATTTGACATCTGTGATGACGCCCTTATCAACCTTTATATACATTTTCATTATATCGCCGCATTTTGCGTTGCCTACTTCGCCTATTCCGTCTGCGTCTTCAATTTCGCCTACATTTTTCGGATTTGAGAAATGCTCAAGAACTTTATCACTGTATAACATAATAAAAACCTCTCTTTATATTTAATCCTTATATTAGCTTTGCTTTATTTTTTCCCATAATGGAGACATGTCTCTGAGCTTTGAAACTATGCCTGGAAGTACTTCAAGAATGTAATCTATATCTTCGTCAGTAGTTTCCTCGTTAATTGAAAGACGGAGTGAGCCGTGTGCTACTTCATGCTTAAGACCTATTGCAAGAAGTACATGTGAAGGGTCAAGTGAGCCTGATGTACATGCAGATCCGCTCGATGCGCATATGCCGTTCATGTCAAGCATAAGGAGGAGACTTTCGCCTTCAATACCTTCGATTGAAATGTTTGAATTTCCAGGAAGTCTTTTTTCTCTGTCACCGTTAAGCCTCGTCTGAGGAAGCTGTAATATTCCATCTATAAGTCTGTTGCGCATTTTTGTTATTTTTTCGTTTTTAGCTGAGATGTTTTTTGTTGCTTCTTCTATTGCAACGCCGAATCCTACGATAGCCGGAACATTTTCAGTACCTGCACGTCTGTTTCTCTCCTGAGCACCGCCGTAGATAAAGTTCGGGAGTAATATGCCCTTTCTTACATAGAGAGCGCCTACGCCCTTCTGAGCGTGGATTTTATGGCCTGATACGGAAAGCAAGTCAATGTTCTGTTTTTTTACATCAATGTCAACATGTCCTATTGCCTGAACGGCATCTGTATGGAACAGTACACCTGCTTCTTTACAGATAAGTGCAATTTCATCTATAGGCTGAATGGTTCCTATTTCGTTATTGGCATACATTATGGTTACAAGTGCTGTTTTATCGGTAATAGCGTTTTTAATATCTTCAGGGTTTACAAGGCCTTTTTCGTTTACAGGAACATAAGTAACCTCGTAACCTTTTTTCTCAAGTGCCTTACATACATGCAGTACGGCATGATGCTCAAATACACTTGTGATTATGTGATTTTTGCCCTTTGAAGCAAGGCTTTCGCATATTCCCCTGATAGCCCAGTTGTCTGATTCTGAGCCAGAGCTTGTAAAATATATTTCTCTTGGTTCACATCCAAGAGCTGCTGCTACTTTTTCACGTGAAATTTCGATTGCTTTTTTTGAGTCACGTCCTAATTTATATATGCTGGAAGGGTTTCCGTATTGTTCTGTAAAATATGGCATCATGGCATTAAGTACACTTTCGGAAACTCTTGTAGTTGCGGCATTATCCGCATAGATAAATCTTTTATCCATAAGAACCCTTCTTTTATTTTAATAAATTTTATAATATTCGATTACATGTTTATTATATACCTTTTTTGTGGATTTTGCAATAGTAAAAATTCACAATTTTGAATAACTGTCACGTTGCATAACTGCAAGCTTGTCACAACGCTCATTTTCAGCATGTCCGTTATGTCCTCTGACCCATACAAATTCTATGGTGTGAATTTTGAGAAGGGGTATGAGCTGTTTCCATAAATCCGCATTAGGGACGGGTTTTGATTTTTCACGTATCCAGTTTTTTTTCTGCCATCCGTATATCCATTTGTTATTTACGCTGTTGACTACGTACTGACTGTCGGTTGTAAGTCTCACGTTGCATGGTTCTTTCAGGGCTTTAAGTGCCTCGATTACTGCGGTAAGCTCCATACGGTTATTGGTGGTATTGGCGTCACCGCCGGAAAGCTCTTTTATTTTACCGTTATAGCGCAGTATGATTCCGTATCCGCCGGGTCCCGGATTTCCGCTACATGCGCCGTCGGTAAATATTTCAACAAATTTTATTATAACCACATCCTGATAAATTAATTATATGAATATAATTATATACTAATTTTTAATACAATACAAGGGGGATGGGAGGATTTCGACTCGGTACGAGTTGACCGGGCTTTCCGTCGCCCGGGACCTTCGGCGGCACATGTGACTGGATAAGGACCCAATTTTTTGTGTAAAATACATAGAAATTTAATGTTGAAATCAAAATAAATTTATGGTATAATTAATTTAATTTAAGTGTTTAGTTAAATTAAGTTAACGGAAGGAGCGTTTTGGATGAGAATAAAAAAGGTGTTGAGTGTTGCGGCGGCGGTTTTGCTTATTATGAATTCGTTTTCATTTATTTCTGAAGTGGGAAAAGTGAATGCTTTGCCGGAGGATGGAGTTAAGTATGAATTTGAGGACGGAAAGCTTGATAGCTGTAAGGCTGAAAGCTGGACGGTAATTGATGAATGTGCGAGTGGAAATTCTGCGGATATTTCGGACTGGTCGGGGACGGGGTTTGCTAATATCACTCAGAAGGGGTCGTCTGTTACGGTAACGGTAGATGTTGATAAGGAAGGACTCTATGAGCTGTTTGTGAGATACTGTCAGCCGTTTGATCTTAGCAAGAAAGTACAGTATCTGAATGTAAACGGTGTAAATCAAGGGGAAATAAGTCTGCCTTACTGTGAATCGTTTAAGGAAATATCAGCGGGCTATGTACCGCTGAAAGCCGGAAAGAATGAAATTCAGATAAAGGCATACTGGGGATATACACTTTTTGACCACATGGTTATAAAAGACGCTGACCCGGGTATCGGAAAGCTTTTGCCTGTAAAATATCTTACGAATAAAAATGCAAGTGATACTACGAAACGCCTGTACAGCTATCTTTGTGACATATACGGGGAGCATATTCTCTCAGGGCAGCAGGAATATTGCGGTTCGCATAATTATAATTTCAACGCAGATCCGACAACAGGATACATAGTTGATAACGAAGCTGAATTTGAATATATTAAAAAAGAAACAGGGAAAATGCCTGCAATCAGAGGCATAGACTTCCTCAATTATAATTCCTCCCCTGAAATGTGGGATGACTGTGCAGCGGAGAGAGCCGTTGAGTGGACAAATAAATTCAAAGGAATTGCAACGATTACATGGCATTGGTCAACTCCGTCGGAAGAAGGCGGTACTGTACGCAGATTTTATGTTAAATCAGCAAGTGCTGACTATACAACCTTCAGTCTGGGAAATGCACTTGAAGAAGGAACATGGGAAAACAAAGTACTGATGGATGACATAGCTGTGATAGCAGGCAAGCTTCAGATTCTTGAGGATGCAGATGTTCCGGTTCTCTGGAGACCGCTTCATGAAGCAGAGGGCGGATGGTTCTGGTGGGGCTCTGAAGGCCCGGAAAAATGTAAAAAGCTTTACCGTCTGCTTTATGACCAGCTGACAAATGTTTATGGTCTTGACAATCTCATATGGGTTTGGACAGGCTCAACATTCCCGACATCTCCGGACTGGTATCCGGGAGACGAATATGTTGATATAGTCGGATATGATAAGTACAATGCTGTTGACGGACTTCCGAATCTTGCGTCACTTTCTTCTACGTTCTATAATCTCGTTGCGAGCACAAACGGACAAAAGATGGTGGCAATGTCGGAAAACGACTCAATTCCGTCACTTGAAAATCTTTTAAATGATAAAGCCGGCTGGCTCTGGTTCTGTCCGTGGTATAACAATTATCTGACAAGTCAGCAGATAAATCCGGTCGAAAGCCTTAAGGAGATTTACACCAGCGATTACTGTATAACACTTGACGAGCTGCCTGATATAAGGACATATAAGCTTAACTCACCGGATGAAACGTCAGTTATAACAGAGGTAACCAAGGTAACAACCACAAAATCTACATCAGCGACAGCTTCATCGGTTACAACAGAAGCGATCCAGACGACATCAATAAATACAACAGTCACTGTCAATGATCCGGATGATATAATTTACGGGGATCTCAATAACGATAAAAAGGTTGAAGTGACAGATCTTACAATATTCAGTCTCTGGCTTTTGGGGGATATAAATCTTGATGCAAAAGGGATAAGGGCTGCTGATGTAAATGGCAACGGAGATACAAATCTGGCAGATTTGGGTCATTTTAAGCAATATATTATGCGTGATGATGTAAAATTAGGACCAAAAATGTAAAATGATATTACAAAGAAGGTTCTCCATGGATAATTGTGGAGAACCTTCAGAATTTGTGATTTTTGTATATATGGAATAATCAAAAAAGATAAAGTCGTGTTTAATAGATTTGGATATTCATCTGAAATATAGAATAATGTATTGACTTTAAAAAATAGGGTGTTATAATATTATTCGTAAATGAAATATTATGTGTTTTTGGGAAATTACCATTAAAAAGACGGCTGCAGAATTTAAATTCTGTCAACCGTCTATTTTTTTGCTATTCAGTTGTACTTGTAAACTTAATATATTTACCCGAAGGTTCAGGTATCCGAAGGCCTGGGTAGCGAAGGCCCATGCACCGAAGGTCCGGGGCGACCGGAAAGCCCGGTCGATTCCACAGAATCGAAATCCCTGCCAGATTGAGAACTTAAGCCCTCGGAATATTATCGTTTTTACTTAATTACACGAACCTTTATAATATTTGCCAGACCTTCGATACTTTTAACAATATCATCATTTATATCTTTAGTCGTGTCTATCATAGTATATGCATAATCTTTTTTGCTCTTATTAAGCATGTTTTCAATATTTACTCCATTGTCGCCAAGAATAGAAGCTATTTTTGAAATTACATCCGGAACGTTTTTGTGGAGGATGCATATCTTTGTGTCTGGGGAATTCATTTCAACGTCAGGGAAGTTTACTGAGTTCTTGATGTTTCCGTTTTCAAGGTAATCAATAAGCTCATTTGCAGCCATTATAGCACAGTTGTCTTCACTTTCAGGAGTTGAAGCACCGAGATGAGGGAGAGCAATGACGCCGTCCACACCGATAACCTCTGCAGAAGGGAAATCAGTAACATATGAATTAACCTTACCACTTCCGAGAGCAGCAATGATATCTGCGTTGTTTACAAGTTCGCCTCTTGCAAAGTTAAGAATTCTTACGCCGTCCTTCATTGAACTGATAGCTTCGGCATTTATAAATCCCTTTGTTTCAGCATTGAAAGGAACATGAATAGTAATATAGTCGCTGCTCTCGAATATTTCCTTTGTAGATGCAACGATATTTACTCTTCTTGAAAGCTTAAGTGCTGACTTTACTGAAAGGAACGGATCTGTTCCTATAACGTTCATACCAAGTGAAACAGCAGCATTTGCTACCAGTATACCGATGGCGCCGAGTCCGATAACACCAAGTGTTTTACCCTTTATTTCAGGACCTGCAAACTGTGATTTACCTTTTTCAACAAGCTTTCCAACCTGATCACCTTCATTTTCAAGAGAAGGAACCCATGCAAGTGCATCAGGAATCTTTCTTGAAGAAAGGAGAAGACCGGCAATAACGAGCTCCTTAACAGCATTTGCATTTGCACCCGGTGTATTAAATACACAGATACCCATTTCAGAACATTTGTCAACAGGAATGTTGTTAACGCCTGCGCCTGCTCTTGCAATTGCAAGAAGATTTGAACCGAATTCCATGTCATGCATTGCAGCGGAACGAACCATTATTGCATCCGGATTTTCCGGAGTATCAGCAATAGCGTATTTTGCCTTGTCAAAAATATCTGTTCCCACAGCGGAAATTTTATTTAAAGTCTGAATATTATACATGAAAACCCTCCTGATAGTTTAAAATTTTATAAAAACAGTGACCTCAGCGGAGTTGTCCGAAGGTAACAATTACTTCAGCTCTGTCGTCCGAAGTTCCGGGGTGACCGGAAAGCCCGGTCGATTCCGCAGAATCGAAATCCCTGCTTAATGACAACTGAAAATTAAATTTTAAAATAATATTTAATTTTTTGTATTATTTTTTGCTGAAAACTAATAATTTATCAGCCATTGGCTTTTTCAAACTCTGTCATGAATTCAACGAGCTTCTCAACGCCCTCGATTGGCATAGCATTATAAATAGAAGCACGCATACCGCCAACAGAACGGTGTCCCTTAAGATTGATAAATCCAGCCTTCTTTGCTTCTGAAACAAACTTTGCATCAATCTCGTCATTACCTGTTACAAAAGGTACGTTCATGAGTGAACGGTCAGCGCCCTGTACAGTTGCACTGAACATCTTTGAGTTGTCAAGGAAGTTATAAAGAACGGCAGCTTTCTTCTCATTATGCTCTTTCATTGCTGTAAGTCCGCCTTTTTCAGCAATCCATTCAAGAACAAGCTTGAGAATATAGATACCGTATGTAGGTGGAGTGTTGAACATTGATCCGTTTTCTGAATGTGTCTGATAGTTGAACATTGTAGGTGTTATATCCATTGCGTTTCCGATGAGGTCCTCACGGATAATAACGACTGTAAGACCTGCAGGACCCATGTTCTTCTGTGCGCCGGCATAAATCAGACCATATTTTGAAACGTCTACAGGTTCTGAAAGAATGCATGATGACATATCGGCAACAAGAGGAACATTGCCTGTGTCAGGAAGCTCAGAGAACCTTGTTCCGTAGATAGTGTTGTTCTGGCATATATGGAAATAATCCGCGGTAGGATTAAATGTTGATTTATCAAGCTTTGGTATGTATGAGAAAGTTTTATCCTTTGAGGATGCAACAGCGTTACACTCACCGTATCTGCTTGCTTCCTTGTAAGCCTTTGTAGCCCACTGACCTGTAATAACGAAGTCAGCCTTACCTGTTTTATTCATGAGGTTCAGAGGAATCATAGCAAATTGAGAGGAAGCTCCGCCCTGAAGGAAAAGTACTTTATAGTTATCAGGAATTGACATTGTTTCTCTGAGTAATGATTCACAGGAATCAATAATTGCCTGATATTCTTTGGAACGATGTGACATTTCCATTACTGACTGTCCTGAATCTCCGTAGCACAGCATTTCGTCTGCTGCCTGCTGAAGAACTTTTTCAGGGAGTGTTGCAGGGCCTGCGCTAAAATTGTAAACTCTGTTCATTGTAAAAAAAACCTCCATAATTTTATATTAAAGAAAAATAAGTCCAAATAAAATAAAGTTATTATTTAGACAATTATTATTATATGCCTTTTAACGGGATAAGTCAATATTTCAGAGGAATTATTAATAAAAAAATTATATTAATGACTGATTTTATGTGTGCAGGGCAACAAAAATACCGGATGTTTTTGCGAATATATTTTGAGGTATAGGATAATATGAAAGAAAGATGCATTTTGCAAGGCAGTATCTTGATTTTTACATTTTATCAGGCCAGAATATGTTTTTAATAAATTCTAAATAATATATTTTGTAAAATTAAAATAATGGTGAATTATGGCATAAAACATTACATATTATTAAACTTTAAAATTTTGAGTTTATGACGATTATATAGTATATAGGTATACAAAAAGCACGTGATTTGACATTTTGAGGTAGACGTAAAGTCAATTAGTCAGTTGATGGAGGGAATAATATGAAAGTAGTAATTCTGGCCGGAGGCCTTGGCACAAGAATAAGTGAAGAAAGTCATCTGAAACCAAAGCCGATGATTGGCATAGGGGAAGTACCTATAATGTGGCATATTATGAAGTACTATTCTGAGTTCGGATATAATGATTTTATTATCTGCTGTGGCTATAAAGGCTTTGTAATAAAAGAATATTTTGCAGATTATTATCTGTACAGATCAGATGTTACTTTTGATTTTTCGAACAATAATGAAATGATTCTGCATAATAATGTTGCAGAACCATGGAGAGTAACATTGGTTGATACAGGTGTTCATGCCCAGACAGGTGCCAGAATAAAAAGAATACAGAAATATGTTGGTAATGAGCGGTTTATGCTGACATATGGTGACGGGGTATCAAATGTTAATCTGAAATCACTGGTTGAGACACATGATAAGTCAAAGGCGATAGTTACCATGACTGCAGTTCAGCCTGGCGGAAAATTCGGTGTTCTCGAAATGAACAATGACGATGTTGTCACAAAATTTGCAGAAAAGGTCAAGGAAGACGGCGGATGGATAAATGGTGGATTTATGGTAGCAGAACCTGAGGTATTCAATTACCTCAGGGATGATGATTCACTTGTTTTTGAAAGAGAACCTCTCGAAAGTATAGCAAATGATATGAAACTCAATGCATATAAGCATCATGGATTCTGGCAGTGTATGGATACTCTGAGAGACAAGCAGTATCTGGAGAGACTCTGGGAGAGTGGAAATGCACCATGGAAAGTGTGGGAGTAAAATGATAGTAACTGAAGGAATTTCATTCTGGAAGAATAAAAAAGTACTTGTAACAGGACATACAGGATTCAAAGGCACATGGCTATGCGAGCTTCTTAATATTCATGGAGCTGATGTATACGGTTATGCTTTGGAGCCTCCTACTGATCCGTCAATATTTGATATAATAAATACAAAGGAAAGAATTACATCATATAAAGGCGATATCAGTGACTTTGACAGATTGTTCGGTGTATTCAGCGATGTAAAACCTGAAATAGTATTTCATCTTGCTGCGCAGCCGCTTGTAAGGGAGTCATATGTAAATCCAAGATATACATATCAGACTAATGTTATGGGAACGGTCAATGTTCTTGAATGCATGAGACAGCTGCCTTCAGTAAGATCAATGGTAAACATCACCACTGACAAGGTGTATGACAATGTGGAATGGTGCTGGGGATACCGTGAAACTGACAGACTTGACGGCTTTGATCCGTATTCCAACAGTAAATCATGTTCGGAGCTTGTTACTCACAGCTATATACGTTCTTTCTTTAAAGATATTGCAATATCTACTGTCAGAGCTGGAAATGTGATAGGTGGAGGAGATTTTGCAAAAGACAGAATAATTCCTGATTGTGTAAGGTCTGCTGTCAGTGGTGAACAGATACAGATAAGAAATCCGTATTCAGTAAGACCGTATCAGCATGTTCTTGAACCCCTGTGTGCATATATGCTTATAGCGGAGAAGCAATATGTGGATACGTCATTTGCAGACAGTTACAATATAGGACCTGATTATACTAACTGCGTAACAACAGGTAAAATTGCAGATACATTCTGCAATTTATGGAGTGGCGCAGAATGGATTGATAAATCAGATGTACATGCCCCTCATGAAGCGGGGTTCCTTAAGCTTGACTGTTCAAAAATAAAGCAGAAGTTAGGCTGGAAACCGGAATGGGATATAGATCAGACAATGAAAAAGACCATTCAATGGTATAAAGCATATTTTGATCATGAGGATATGGAAAAAGTCACTATAAGGCAGATAGAAGAATTTAAAGAAGTAAGAATGGAAAACAGAATGGAAAACTCAATGGAATATAGAACAGACAGTGAAAAAGAATATGCAATAGTATAAAGCATGTTATTTGCTGTAAAAATATGGAGAACGCAGCTATAAGACAGATAAAATAATATAAATTGATAAGGACACAATATCCACCATAAAGACATAGAGAATCAATAAAACACTATATTATCTGAGGGCTTAGTTATTTAGATAAATGAATATAAAAAGTGAACATCAGGTTTTAGATTCAAAACCTAATGTTCACTTTTATTTTAAATTAGAACAGTGACCTTATCAAGGAGCTGCAGTATATGTACTTGTTCCTGCATCTGTTCCAGTTACATCAATTTCGATTGTAGAATTATCTGAAAGTACTACTTTTAGTTTGTATGCATTGCTATAGTAGCTGTTTGCACCTGCTAAAACATTAATAGTTACATCACCATTTTCATCAGCATCTGATATAGTCATGTAAGCACCAACAAATGTAGATGTCAATCCAGTCTTGGTTACACTTGTTTTTGTCTTATCAACAGTAAGTGTTCCGAGATTTGCGATCTTGAATACTGCTGATGCACTGCCTGAAGGTTTTGTTGTAGTTGTAATTTCAGGATCCTTTGCTACTACTTCTGCTACTGCGTTAATTAACTGATGAGCGTTAGTATTTAATATGAATTTTGATTCATCAGATGGTAAAGCTTTTGTTAAAGCTTTACCATAAGTATCATCTGACAATCCAGTCAATTTATATTTAACTGTAATTTCTGCCATATTAGTATCCCATACAATACTATCATTTACATTACCAATAAATCTGAAGGCTGCAATACCTTGATCTTTGTTGTTAGAATCTGATTCTTTTAATGTAACTGCGCCCACTTTTGTGTCTGCATCACTATTTATTGTTGTTGGTATAGATTTACTTAAATCAGGTGTTATATTGACATTAAGTGCATTTGCTTTACCTAAGGCAAATGACATTGTTGTATCAGCAGTACTATCTGTTGTTGCATCAGGTAAGGTAAATACATTCTTTTTAGTATCATCAGATGTTAAATCATAGATACCTTTAGCAGATACAGTGTTGTTAAATGTGGTTTCAGCAACACCAGTAATGCCTCCTAATGTTGGCTGTGTGCTGTAAAAAGCAGTATAATCAGCTGCATTGGCCCCTGATAGTTCAGAAGCAGCAGCGTATGTACCATCAGCTGTCTTCTGTGCATACTTATAAACTGCATCAGTAGTAATTTCAAGGAAACCAGTAACTCCATCTGCTGATGTTAATGTTGCTTCATCTACAGCAGTGCCTGTAGCTACCTTATCAACACCTGAATAATATTTTATATCAGTAGCAGCTGCAGCAGCAGTAAGCTTATCACTAGCACTATTGTAACCGTAAACGTTTTTAGCACCTGCTATACTACCAATATCTGTTTTTGCAGTAGGCGTTTCTTGCAGTGGATCAATTGAAGGCAATGAACTATATACTATTTCGCCTAAAGTTTTATCAATAGGCTTGCTGGTATCAAATGCCTTGAACCAGTTATTACTTACAGCTTCCGGTTCATCCAACTTAAAATACATATATAGTCCTATCTGATCTGCTACATTTGCAGTTTCAGTTTTTGCTTCTTTTATTCCAGTTGCAGCAATTGCAGCTAGCCACATTGATTTTGCGCCAGCATTTGATGCAACAGCTGTAGCCACACCTTCTTTTGTTTCTGAGAATACAATGGCATCTTCACCAGAACCTTTTGATTTAACACTCATAGCTATATCAGCTTTTATGGCTACATTACTCAAACTTCGCACATCAAAAATAATTTCACATCTTGAAAATTCAAGGGTTCTCACAGTATAAAATAGCTTTTAATCGACAAACCACGTAGCATAACGGAACGCATAAATGCGTTCCCTACAT
>JAEWXO010000034.1 GCA_023458875.1 Bacillota bacterium
CTTTTAATCGACAAACCACGTAGCATAACGGAACGCATAAATGCGTTCCCTACATTGAGCGTAACCCTCGTAGGGAACGGATTCATCCGTTCCGTGAAATTCATCCTGCGAAGTTTGAGTTATAAATATAAATTTTAAATATTTCACGCAATCTTCACATGTGTATATTAAAATATTAATCAATAACTTTACCATTATCAATGGAGGACTTTTAATGAAAATAAAAAAAATTACTGCTTTTATTCTTGCCTTTGGCATAATACTCAGCATTTCAGGATGTAACAATTCAAAAAAATCCAGCTCCCAGTCAGACAACTCGTCATCAGAATCAACAGATACAACAGGAGTATCTACAGATTCGTCAGACACAGATTCCGAAGGACCTGAATACGATGACTTTGGAGACGGCATCTTAATGAATATAGGTGGTTATGACGTTTCTGAAGACGAATATAAATATTATTTTGCATATGCAAAAAGCTATATCGACAACGGAGACAATACATACTGGGATGATGACAAAAATTCAAAAAAGTTAAACGACCTTAAGGCGCAGACAATGGACTATCTTTTCAATACATACACGGTCTATACAATTGCAAAGGAAAACGGTGTTGAATTAAACGAAGAAGAGCATGCTAAAATCGATGCAGAAATAGACACAACAAAGCTTTACTACGAAACAACATATCCGGACAGAAAATTTGACGACTATCTTAAAAGCATTGTATGCACAAAAGAAATATACAGAGAATCTATTCTTCGTGTAGCACTTGAAAACAAAACGGTAAAAACACTGTATGAAACAGAATTCAGGAACAACTACCTCAAAGATTTTATACATGTAAAGTATGTCCTTGTTGTTCCGAGAATCCGCTTTGAAGAGGATGAACAAGGTTATCCTACCGACAAGCCTCTTGATTTCTGTACAATAAATCCTGAGCTTACATATACAGATGAAGAAATAGCAATCATAAACAAACTTAACGGATACGCACAGGCTGTAGACAGAGACAACCTGAAAACCGCAATTGATGAATTAATGATTATTATTCGCGCAAGACTTGAAGCCGGCGAATCCATAGATACTCTTATTAATAAGTACAACTACAATAAAGATGATCAGTTAGACGAAAACGGAACACTTATAGGTTCGTACATTTCTTCTGATACAATGCAGCCGGAATTCTCAAGTAAAGCATTTGCACTCGAAGAAAATCAGATAAGTGATCCATTTTTCTCATCAGGAAACGGTTATTACATTGTCCAGAAGCTTCCGTTAGAAGAGGATTATCTCCAGGAAAACATTCTTTCAATGTTTATGGATAATAAATCATACCCTTTTGCATCACAGTATCAGGCTCTTTGTGAAAAGACACAGGAAAATATAAAGGTGATTTTTGATCACAGCTATGATGACATAAAAGCCGACTTCGCAACAGCATATTCACTGGATACCCCTTCATCCACTGATACAGCTGCCCCAGCCACATCAGAGACAAAAGCCGTATCTGAAACCAAAAAACCAGAATAATTCAAAAAAATAAAAAACCTTCCGCATATTATGAACAAATTTAATTTTGTCCATAATATGCGGATTTTTAATTTGTTGATATTTAGCAATACACATAAGGTATCGATGACCACCCGAAGGTCCAGGGAGACCGGAAAGCCCGGTCGCATCCGCAGATGCAAAATCCCTGCCAAAATTAATAACTTTTTTCTTCATTCCCCCTTGCATAAAACCAAATATCATGATAAAATTAAAAAGATAGTATGTTAACTTTAAACATCAGCTAATCTTTTACTAAGAAATCGGAGGAATTACTTTGAACCCCAGCATAAAAAAAGAAATAGAGCGCAGAAGAACATTTGCAATCATATCTCATCCTGATGCCGGAAAGACAACACTTACAGAAAAATTTCTTTTATATGGCGGTGCAATAAATCAGGCAGGTACAGTCAAAGGAAAAAAATCAGATCGTCATGCAGTATCTGACTGGATGGAAATCGAAAAGCAAAGGGGTATTTCCGTTTCATCTTCAGTTATGCAGTTTAATTACAGTGGTTTTTGTATAAACATTCTTGATACACCGGGACATCAGGATTTCTCTGAGGATACCTATCGTACTCTCATGGCTGCGGATTCTGCAGTTATGGTAATTGACGCTTCAAAGGGTGTTGAAAACCAGACACGTAAGCTGTTCAAGGTCTGTGTAATGAGAAAAATACCGATATTTACATTTATCAATAAAATGGACCGTGAAGCAAGAAATCCGTTTGAGCTTATCGAAGAAATAGAACAGGAGCTCGGTATAAACACATACCCTGTAAACTGGCCTATCGGTTCCGGAAAATCATTCAAGGGCGTTTATGACCGTTCAAAAAAAGCAATCATATCATTTACAGCAAACGGCGGACACCGTGAGATTGAAGCACAGGAAGTAAACCTTAACGATGAAAATCTTTCTTCTATAATAGGCGAAGAGAATTACAGAAATATTGTTGATGACGTCGAGCTGCTCGACGGAGCAAGTGAGGAATTTGACTTAAGTGCTGTACAGTCAGGTGTTCTCTCCCCTGTGTTTTTCGGTTCTGCTCTTACAAATTTCGGTGTTGAACCGTTTCTTGAGAATTTTCTCGGAATGACCCCACCTCCTCTTGCCAGAACATCAAGCGAAGGTATAAAAAGTCCGTTTGACAATGACTTTTCTGCATTTGTATTCAAAATACAGGCTAACATGAACAAATCACATCGTGACAGAATTGCATTTATGCGTATCTGCTCCGGAAAATTTGAGCGTGACGCTGACGTATTTCATGTTCAGGGAAATAAAAAAATGAAGCTCTCACAGCCTCAGCAGCTTATGGCACAGGAACGTGAGATAATATCAGAAGCATATGCCGGAGACATCATCGGTGTATT
>JAEWXO010000035.1 GCA_023458875.1 Bacillota bacterium
CCGGAGATGTCAATCTCAATCTATAGAGCTATGCTCTCGGCAAAATCTCATACGGCGCTCAGGTCGCTCCCCAGCGTTGCCCTATCCTCCGTAATGAGCAAAAGCCCGTAATTTAATAAGCACTTACGTGCCGTAATTCGGCGTAAAGTGCAATAACGACGACAGCGAGAGCACTCTTTTCCGGAGCCTGAGCAGGTAAATCCGGTCAAGAGTGCAGTATCACATCCATCAGATATCTGGATAGCCTATGCCATTCTCTTTTAGAATACATGTAAGATCATTGATGTAATCGCTTAATCGCTGGATTTCTATCCAGTTTCCATGACATAGCTGATCAGCTTCTTCGAGCTCATGACGAGTAACTTCGTAATCAGTCCATTTCACACATTTATGATTTCTGCTGAATGCGCAGTAATTCTCCATTCTCTGTATCCTCCTGTTCGTAAGATATCGATAATACAATCATGCGCCTACACCGGTAACTTCGTTTTCAAGCACGATATCAACCGATTTGCTGTCAATGCAGTTCTGCTTCATCTGCGCACCGTATATCAGTGACTGACTGCAGGCACGGTTTATGAGTCTTGGATTTCCGCCGGAAAAAGTGAAAATTGATTTCATTGCATCCTCGGTAAAGATAGGTGCCTCATGTCCGGCATATGTTAACTGCGATTCGATATACAGCTTTGTCTCCGAAAAGTCCATCGGAGTAAGGAAACACTCGACATCAACTCTTTCGAGAATTGCGCGGTATGCGGCAAGTCTAAGCTTGTCCCAGAGTTCAGTCTGACCAGAAAGGATAAGCGCCATAGGGTTCTCCGAATCCATGTTGTAGTTAAGCAGAAAGCGTGCTTCTTCAAGCATTTCTTTTGGGAGAAGGTGAGCTTCGTCCAGAATAACGACAGCCTTACGGTTCTGCATGCTTCGCATAATCTCTATCTGTTTGTGCAGAGAGCTTCTTGCCGCGTTACGGTGAAATTCGGATTTGCTTCCGAGCTGGTTCAGAAGGTAGTTGTAAAAGCTGCGCGGTGTCAGCTTTGAATCTGAAACATAGAGCACCATGTACTCTGATTCAGGCAGCTCATCTCTTAAACGGCGCAGCGTGCTTGTTTTGCCTGTACCCGGTTCTCCGATAAGCAATGCAAACGACTGCTTTTTCGCAGTTACCATTAAGCGGCTGAATACTTCAGACCCCTGTCTGGTCCTGTACAATGAATCGGTCGGGATACCACGAGTGAATGGGGTGTGCTGCATTTCATAAAATAACTCATACATTTTCTGTTTCCTCCAATACCTGAGAATATGAAATAATATTTCTGCGCTCTTTTTCATCAGCGCTCTTTGATACAGCATCAAGAAGTCTTGATGAATCAGCCTGAACAGGTTCGATATCCTTGCGCTTCGGCTTTTTAGCAACATGAGTACCAACCTTAGCAGGCTCTGCGTAAAACGGTTCATGATCCTTAGCTTCAATTCTTACCTTTGAAATATTCTGAGGATCGTAAACAACGTCTACCTGCTGTCCGGCATAAGCAACACCAACATCGTAATCCTTTCCCATAAAGCTGATGCAGCCGGATTTGTTTACCTTTCTGGTTTCACAGTGCAGAAATGCGGTTGCAAGAATTGCTTCATCCGGATACCTCAGCGGCATGGAATCGCTTTTAAATGCCTGCTCAGGTGTAATACCAAGTGCACTGTGAATCCTGCTGTGATAACATTCAGCGAGCCAGGAGTTGAACAACCTGTTAAGCTCTTCTATGCTTTCAGGCTTCTTAATATTAATTTCATCGATAAAAGAGTCTACTGTATGGTTAAAACGTTCCTGTTTACCTTTGCCCTGAGGATTCCTCGGCTTGGCATAAAGGAGCCTGATTCCAAGCAGACTACAGGCTCGTTTCATCCAGTGTGTACGATATTGACTGCCATTGTCGAAGTAAATCCGACGTGCTAAGCCAAATTTCTGTATACCTTTTTTCAGTGTATCTTCAACGATGCTCTGCTCCATATCTCCATAGAACTCAGCATGAATGATGTAACGTGTTGCGTCGTCTATTATGCAGGACATATATGTTGGCTGCGGTTTACCGTTGATATTCAGAACCGGACCGTACTTAATATCCCCCTGCCAGAGATCACAGCGGTGAACCCTCGCAAAACGCTGGGAGCCGTAGCCGTGATCCTGATAGACCTTCATCATCTCATGAGAGTAGCCGGCTTTCGCAAGAGCACGCTGAAGTGTAGTACGTTTCAGTGTATCGGGTTCTACTCTTCCTTCAAGTTCCAGTATCTTTATGATTGTTGGAGCACTCCTTGAAGGTACTTCGCGACGAAGTCGTATTGCTTCCTGAAGAATCTCTTCGGTAATTACAGGGTTCTTATCCGGTATTTTTCCTTTAGGTTTTAACCCGTCAATACCATATTCGCTATACGCATCGACATAACGCTGAACTGTTCTTGTACAAACTTCGTTGGATTCTGCAACTTCCATTCTTTTCTTGTAGTATTCATCCGGACTCAGTGTACAGTCGAGCAGCGGAGCTATTATGAACATACGCTGTTCAGCTATTTCTTTTGCCTGCTTCTGATCTTTCATGTCCATAGAGAAACCTCCTTGTGATTTGATACCTCTATCATAATACATATCAGCTCTATGTGACAGGCAAACTCATTAACTTCCATTCGTTGGAATTTACGATTATTTTGACAAAATAGCTGAGCGCTAAATACGTTGAATCAAACTGGTCGTTTATCGTCAGAGAAGGGTGTTCGATTTTCAGCCTTCTGATTGTAGCTATCCCGAAAATCATAAAAGCTTTTACCCAGCGCCGGATACGGATGATTGTACTGTCATCAACGTCGTAATTATCCTGATTATCGTAAATGTCCGCAATCACTTCTGTGCTGAGATGCTTGTATGGAGTGATGTAATCTGGTAGTTCACGGTGATAGCGTTTGCATTTAGGACAATAGAACACCCGGACAGACAGAGTTATTCTGTCCCCACCGGATATGCGAAGATATCTTCTGCATCTTCCGTGAGACTTCATAGTATTACCGCATATTGGGCACGAAGGTGTTTCAGTTCCAGTAATTGTGCGGATTTCGTCCTTGACTTTTTCGAGAAAAAATGATATACTTTTCATTGTTGAGGGACGACGGCTGTGTCATAAAGGGCTAGATTATGACGGTAAAAACAGCTGTCGTTTTTCCTTTCATGATATTGAATTTTAATATCTTCATTATATCACTACTTCTTACAAAAACAAAGACGGCATCCTCCCGATTGCGTATTGGGACGATGCAGTTTTATATTTTATGATGCTTCATAGCCGAAGGATGGGTTTATCGCTTTGAGTTTTCCCGTGAGCATGCTCGAATCAGAGGCGGGCTTGCCTTGACAGAACCAGTGCCTGCATGACAAGATAGAGTGCCTACTGGACGACATTATAAATGGGCGCTAACAGCAATATTGATTTTAAGTTAATCAGGACAGTTTAATTATTAGTATTTCAAAGGCTGATCCGATGTTAATTAAAATAAAAAGGCTGTATAAAAATTTCTGATAATTTTTATACAGCCTTTTGTGTATCTATAAAATTTTTAATTTATGCTACCTTTTTGAAGTTGGAATATAGCGTGAAATTGAACCTGCAAAATGTGAAATAGGCATTGTCTGAAGCCATATGCGTCCAGGCCCCGTTACCTTTGTATTAAACAGTCCTTCACCTCCGAAAAGAGCATTTCCTATGCCTTTTACGGATTCAACACTGATTGAAACAGTTGATTCCATAGCTGCAAGATATCCTGTATCAATCAATAATGTTTCTCCCGGTGCGAGGTCCTTTTCTATTACGCTTCCGTCAATTTCAACAAAAAGTATTCCTTCTCCGGTAAAACGCTGCATAATAAATCCTTCACCGCCGAAAAAGCCCGATGCAAATTTTTTCTGAAAGAATATTTCAAAATTTACTGAAGGTTCTGAAGCAAGAAAGGCTGATTTCTGAGCAACAATACTTCTTCCGGAGGAAATCTGAAATGATAATATAGAGCCTGGAAGGTTTGTACCAAATGCTATAGTCCCTGGTACGCCTAAAGCAGTATATGTGTTCTGAAAAATTGACTCTCCTGACAAGGCTTTGCTGAATATTTTTCCTATGCCGCCGCCTGTTCCTGTTTCCATCGTCATGTTATCAGTCATCCATGTCATTGCACCCTTCTGACATACAACTGATTCACCGGCCGATAAATTACATGTTACAACAGGGAACGGACTTCCCATAATCTCATATTTCATTGTATATTGACCTCACTTTCTAAAATGTTACTCTATTATAACATTTATCTTTAAATATGTCAAGAAAAAGTTAATTAATTCTACTGTATTGTGTGCAGTATGTACAATTTTTTTCTTGGTGTAGCTTTTTTGCAATTTATTTTGTATTATTATAAATGCCCTTTTTATTGAAAAATATTAATAGGGAAGAGCATGATTATAAAAGCGTGTCCATTAATGTTATGGAATTTCAGTAATTTTGTGAAAACGAAGTTTTGATAAGGGATTTAATGCTGTAAATGAAATCCGAAAAACGATCACTTTAAAAGGAGAGAAAGTAATGATTTTAAAGAAAATAATTGCAGGTATGTCAGCGTTCTCAATAATGGCATGCTGTTCTTTGGATGTGTTAAATGCAAATGCTTATATTACTTATACTAATGAAAAGGAAATCACAGATACTGAAATAGTAACGGCGTGGCTGTAATTTCAGGAATAATAAGAAACCCTGATGAAAAATAAAAAGGAGTTTTCATTTTTTCCAATTTAATAATATTTAACAGGCTTGCGTAATAATTGCGCAAGCCTGTTAATATTTATAAAATATGAAAGAAGGTCAAAGGCACAGCCGGAAAGCCCGGTTGATTTGCGGGAATCGAAACCCCTGCATAAGAATTAGCGCCTATATGGGCTGAATAGTAACATTCATAAATTTGGATTAAAAATATGGTTCATAATTTATTGACGATTTGAATAATAAATGCTATAATATATTATTGAATAATATATTTTAAAGAAAAGAGGATATTTGATGCGAAAAAATGATAAAGCAAGTCCTAGAAACCGGATTTTCCTTATTGGTTTTATTATTGTTGCCATAGCATCAATTTTTGTTTGTATTCTAAGCAAACAGGCACTGGAAAACATAAAAGACAGTAAAAATGCAGATACAAATATATCAACCAAGCAGCAAACAGAGAAAAAAGATAATTCTTCTGATGAGACATCGGATTCAAAAAATGAAAGTCTACAGACGGAAGCTGTACCTCAGACAGAGATGCGTGAAATTCCAATGAAACTTGCGTTCTCCGCAATTGGAAAAGAGGTTGTTGTGAATCAGTTGCTTGATAAAAGTGTAAACAAGACATATAAAATAGATATAAGAAACTTTGCTAAACAGGATGATCAGTTAAATTCATTTATATTTGTATTTTATTCACAGGATGGCGTATCAAATATGGGAGAAGTCAAGGGCGGATTTGGAATATCGGTTGATAGTACATGTCCGGCAGCAACCGATCCCGGATGGTATCAGTCTGAAGACTTTTCCGTCAGATCAGAGGGCGCATATTGTGAAGTTACCTGGACAATACCTGATGAAATAAAACAATACATAGATAATAACGGAAAACTTATGATTGGTTACTGGTGGAGTGACATTGAAACTGTAAATCTTGAAAGGATAGTATGCAAAAAAACATCATTTAAAGAGTTGCCAACTGACGGAGAAAAATACATAGATATAAATAAGACAATTAATTACGCTGACGCTTCGCTGAATGTACTGAATATACCGATAAATCAGATTATCGAAGAAAACGAAATACCTCAGTTTATTGCAATATCTGTTCAGGGTGCTGTTCCGATGGGAAAATTCAGTGGTGCATTGGGGATGTCAACTAAAAAAGAAATTTTCGACGGATTTTATAATGAAGAAAATATAGTTGGATACAGTGACATAGAAAAAATGGATATTACATGGATAATTCCGGATGAAGTCAAGAACAATATTGACTATAACGGAAACCTCCAGTTATCTTTCTGGTGGAGCAATAATCAGGAACTTAATGTAAAAAATATATATGTTCAGTATTGCAATAAATAAACAAAAAATATTACAATAAAACATTTAAATTATACAATCACACATATTTTAAATTTTAATTAAAATATGTGTGATTTTTTTTGTTTTGTTATTTACAATAATAAAATTATGAGATATAATTAATATATGCATATAATATTATGCATTTAATTATAAATTTTCTAAGTGGAAAGAGAAAAATAACAATTATGAATATAATAAAAAAAATAGCATTAGTGTTGCCGGTGATTGCAATTGGCTTATTTATTTTTACATTAAGTATAATTGATAAAAAAGACGGATTAGCATCGACCGGAGTTAATATAAATACATCATTTTCAGGAACTTCAATAATAAATTCAACCCCTGAATCAGAAATACCTTCATCAAAAGATGAAACCTCTGTTACAGAAATATCGGTTATTTCCGAGCCCCCAATGACAGATATACCTGAAATCACAACAATCAGCATATCTCCAAGCATTGTAACGCCTTTTTCAAAGCTTCCGGAGTTACAGCCTCTTGAAAAGATAGAACCTGTACCGGTTGCAACACCGTCGGAAATAGTTCTTGAGTCAATTCCGCTCATTAATCATAATACTACATATACATCAGGCACAGGAGATATTACCGGTGATGAAAGCATGTCAGACGAATCCCCGCTGCTTACAGGAACATCATCAAAATTACCTTCTCAGACAGTGGAAACTACAGTAACATCTGTTCCTGAAATAAAAATAAATGATTGAGGAATTAAAAATTGAAAATGCTGCTTTGTGCGCTTAACGCCAAATATATACATACAAATATAGCAATACGTCTTATAAAAGAATACTGCAGAAGCCTTGGTGCAGAAAACATCGAACTTGCCGAATATACTATAAACAATTATACAGAAGAGATAGTAAAAAATATATACCTGTCAAAACCCGATGCAGTAGCATTTTCATGTTATATATGGAATATAGAAATTATAAAAAAAATATCCTCTGTACTAAAAAAAATAATCCCGGATATAAAAATTATTTTTGGTGGTCCTGAAGTAACGTATAATGCAAAAGAAATTTTAATTGATTGTCCTTCATGTGATATCGTTATTTCAGGAGAAGGAGAATATGTATTTTATAAATTATACAGGGCATTGGAAGAAAACGCGTCGTTATCTGATGTTCCTGGTATTTCATACAGAAGTGATGAAGAGGAAATAATATCAAACTTCAGATTTGACCCTCTTGATATGTCGGTTCTGCCTTTTCCGTATACGGATTTTTCGGAAACAGAAAATAAAATATGTTATTATGAAGCATCAAGAGGCTGCCCTTTCAGGTGTAAATATTGTCTTTCATCAGTAGAAAACGGAGTAAGATTTGCACCGGTTTCAAAAGTAAAGCGTGAACTGCAGATTTTTCTTGATCACAGGGTCAAACAAGTAAAATTTGTCGATCGTACATTTAACTCAAAAAATGATTTTGCTTCTGAAATAGTAAAATATATTATAGAAAATGATAACGGAATAACCAATTTTCATTTTGAAGTTGCCGCTGAGCTTCTTGACGATGAGTTTCTTTCCTTGCTTGCAACAGCAAGAAAAGGATTGTTTCAACTTGAAATAGGGGTCCAGTCTACAAACAAAGATACGTTAAACTCTATTTCCAGAACAGGCAGCTTTGAAAAAATCTGCTCGTATGTCAGAAAAATATTATCATATAACAATATTCATATACATCTTGATCTGATAGCAGGCCTTCCTTGTGAGGATCTCAAAAGCTTTGAAAAATCCTTTAACGACGTTTATTCGCTTAATCCGCATCAGTTCCAGCTTGGCTTTCTAAAAGTACTCCACGGGAGCGGAATGGAAAAGCTATGTGATAAATATAAAATAGTATTTTCTCCGTTTGCACCGTATGAGGTTCTGAGTACGGATTGCCTGTCATATGACGATATATTATTTTTAAAGGAAATCGAAGATCTTATTGATAAGTATTACAATAGTAACAGATTTGTCTATTCAATGAAATACCTGGTGTCTCATTCTGAAGATGCGTTTGCTTTATACAGTACACTTGCCAGGCTAAGAAATGACACTGAAACGGAAAACCTAACTCATAATAAAAATGATTCTTACAGGTTCCTTATGGCTGCTGCCGGTAAAATGAAAGATATCGATATTAATGAATTTAAGTGGATATTAAAGTTCGACTATCTTCTCCACGAAAGACCAAGGGGAATTCCAGACTGGACAAAGGACTGTATAAATCTGTTTACGAAAGATGAAGTGTATGATTTGATTGTACGCAGTAATGTTATGGTAAACTTTTTCCCGTCTCTTGATGGCAGAGCGCCTAAAGAAATTTTTGAAATTTCATATACTGAAAAAATGCCTCTGAATCCTCTGACACTTGAAAAAAAACAAACTACTGTATTTATAAATTATTCTGAAAGAAACATATGGGGCAACGCAGAATTTTTCCTTAAATTTTAAGTTAATTTAACAAAAAATATTTATTAAGTAAACATTTTATGATATAATAGATTTCATAAATAAATTAAGGAAAGGCTTGTGTTCTTTTTATGAAAAAAGAAGTCCGGATGATTGATATTGCTGAAAGACTTAATGTCAGTATAGTTACTGTTTCAAATGCTCTCAATGACAGAGAGGGTGTAAGCACAGAGCTTCGTATAGCAATAAAAAAAGCTGCAGATGATCTCGGTTACAAATACAGTGTAAATGAAAAGGTTTCTTCCAGAATTGAAAACAGGAATATAGGCATATTAATTTCCGAAAGATTTGTAGGGGAAAAGGGTACATTTTATTGGCGTTTCTGTCAGGAAACATCAAAGGAGCTTCTTAAAAATAACCTGTTTACAATAAACGAGACTGTCTCACATGAAAACGAAAATGCATGTGTCGCTCCCAGAATCATTACAGAAAACAAAATAAGCGGGCTTATTATTTTAGGACAAATCGGGCGCAAATATATTGATATGATTATTAAGTATAATCTGCCTGTAATTTTTCTTGATTTTTATGATAAGCATTATACAGTTGATTCGGTTGTTACGGATAATTTCTATGGGATGTATCTTCTTACGGATTATCTTATTGAAAACGGACACAGAAAAATAGGATTTGTCGGAAGAGTAAATGCTACAAGCAGCATTCAGGACAGGTACTTAGGTTATGCAAAGGCGTTGCTTGAAAACAATATTGAGTCTTCACTTGATATAAATGATGCAATTGATGACAGAAATGACAACGGAATTCTTTTAAGAGAATTTGATTTGCCTGTTGATCTCCCGTCTGCTTATGTATGCAACTGCGACGAAACAGCATTCAGACTGATATCAATGCTAAAGTCTAAAGGACTGAGGGTTCCCGAAGACATATCTGTTGTAGGATTTGATAATTTTACTGTATCTGATGTATGTTATCCTTCTATTACGACAGTTGAAGTAAATATTAAATCTATGGCAGAGTCTGCTGCAGAGATAATGATTAAAAAGCTTGAAAACAAAAATTATAAATCAGGACGAAAAATAATTCTTGGAAAGCTCATAGTAAAAGAATCAGTAAAAAAAATAAATTAAAACTTTTTAAACAACAAAGGCTATAGCTATGTACTTTCAGTTTTTATTTTTGGGACAAAGGGTAAATTAATGGAACAGAACCAAATCAAAAAAGCTATTGAAGATAATGATAAGCACGTTGAAGATATTAAAAATAAATATGCTGAAAAAGCAAGAAAGCTCTTCTGCAGCGGATATAACTGCTCACAGTCTGTATTTGCGGCCTTTGCCGAAGATCTGGGTCTGGATACGCAGACTGCACTTAAACTGTCATCTTCATTTGGCGGCGGAATGGGAAGAATGCGTGAGGTTTGCGGTGCGGTAAGCGGAATGTTCATGGTTGCAGGGCTTTTGTACGGATATGATTCTCCGATAGCTCAGGATGATAAGGCAAGACATTATAAATTTATTCAGGGGCTGGCTGAAGAGTTTAAAAAAAGGAACGGAACAAATTCAATAATATGTCGTGAACTTCTTGGAATTTCAGTAAAAACAGAAAGCTATATTCCTGAAAAAAGGACAGAAACATATTATAAAAAACGTCCGTGTGCAGATATTGTTTCTGATGCAGCCGAAATTATAAGTAAGTATATGGACAAGGCTGAAGGTTCCGATGTCATTATTGACTGATGTAAAGGTTACTATTCAGCTACTACGGTTAAATTATTAGTTTGGCAGGGATTTAGACTCGGAACGAGTCGACCAGGCTTTGCGGTCGCCTGGACTTCACTTACATATTTGCCTCAAGGATGAATAGTAACTCAAATAAAGTTAATTAATGTCAATGCTTGATTTGAAGTATTGACATATTTATTTTGCCGTGATATAATTATTTCGATAAACAAATATCGTTATAATAATAACTATTGTTCGGAAAGGTGTGTTATAAATGAAAAAATTTGATACAAAGGTACAGCACCTTAAATATAAAGTACTGCGTGAAGTAGCGCGTCATGCATTTGAGGGAGATTTGCTGGAATGCTATACTGACATACCGAAGTTAATAGTAAAAGGCCCTAATTCTACAATGCGGTGTTGTGTATATAAGGAGAGGGCAATTGTTGAGGAAAGAATAAAGCTTGCAATAGGAGGAAACAAAAGCAATCCTAATGTAATAGAAGTAATAGATATTGCATGTGATGAATGTCCTGTCAGTGGATACGGAGTTACCGATTCATGCAGAGGCTGCATAGCTCACAGATGTGAAGATGCATGCAGCAGGGGTGCTATATCATTTGATGAAAATCTGAAAGCACATATTGATAAGGAAAAGTGCATTGAATGTGGAAAGTGTGCAAATGTATGTCCGTACAGTGCAATTTCTTCCCACACAAGACCCTGTGAAAAAGCGTGTAAGGTAAAGGCAATAAGCAGAAGTAAAACTACGCAGTGTGCACGCATTGACAATGAAAAATGTATTTCATGCGGTGCATGTGTTTATCAGTGCCCATTTGGTGCCATAATGGATAAGTCGTTTATACTTAATGCAATAGATATTATTCAGAAAAGTGAAAAAAACAGTAAATACAAGGTATATGCAGTTGTTGCTCCGTCAATATCAAGTCAGTTTGTATATGCAAGGCCCGGGCAGATAATAACTGCTATAAAAGAGCTTGGATTTTACAGTGTTGTTGAAGCGGCATTAGGTGCGGATATGGTCGCATACAGTGAAGCTGAGGAATTAGCCGAGAAAAAATTTCTTACCAGTTCATGCTGTCCTGCATTTGTAGATTATATTCAAAAGCAGTTTCCGGATATGGAGAAATATATTTCGCATAATCTATCACCGATGGCAACTCTGGCTAAGCACATAAAGGAATCGGACCCGACTGCAAAGGTTATATTTATCGGGCCGTGTACGGCAAAAAAAATGGAATTTCAAAAAGAAACCGTCAGAGAATATATTGACATAGTTATTACGTTTGAAGAGCTTCAGGCACTGATTGACAGCCGTGATATTAATCTTGATGAACTTCCTGAGACTCAGCTTGACAATGCATCTTATTACGGAAGAATATTTGCACGAAGCGGCGGACTTACAGCTGCCGTAAAGCAGGCCCTTACCGAACAGGGAAGGGATGACTTTAAATTTGAGCCTGTTTCGTGTGATGGAATAGAAGCGTGCAGAATAGCTTTACTTAAGGCTTCCAAAAATGTTCTCCCCAATAATTTTATTGAGGGAATGGCCTGTGTCGGCGGATGTATAGGCGGTGCCGGATGTCTTACTCATGAAGCAAAGGATAAAAGTCAGGTTGATAAATATGGTCAGGAGGCTTTTGAAAAAACTATATCAGGTTCTATAGGCTATTTAAAAAACGGTTACAGATAGTTCGTAGGTTTATATGAGCCTAAAAATACATAAAAGATCAATGCTTGCATACGGGTTTTAATAATCCGATGCAAGCATTTTCAGTTTTTATCTTTTTTTAATACTGTCAGTTCCATAAATTTCCGAACATTTAAGCTCTGATGATATTCTCATAAGTCTGTTGTATTTGCTGACCCTGTCTGAACGGCAAGGAGCACCTGTTTTGATCTGACCTGAGTTTACGGCTACTGAAAGATCTGCAATAAATGTGTCCTCGGTTTCTCCGGAACGATGAGAGATAATTGTGGAAAATCCAGCCTTTTGTGCGGTTCTGATTGTGTTCAGTGTTTCTGAAAGGGTTCCTATCTGATTTAGCTTTATAAGAATGGAATTTGCAGCTTTTCCATTTATTCCGCGCTTTAAATGTTTTTCATTTGTTACAAACAGATCATCGCCGACCAGCTGTATTTTATGTCCGAGACTTTCTGTAATTGAAGACCAGCCGTTCCAGTCTGTTTCACCGAGAGGATCTTCCACTGAAATAATCGGATATTTTGTTGTGATATCATTCCAGTATGAAATAAGTTCATCTGAAGTATATGTGACGTTTCGTTTAGGAAGTGTATACTTTCCGTCCATATACCACTCACTGCTTGCAGCATCAAGAGCTATTCTGACGTCGTCTGATGAGTATCCGGCTTTTGAGATAGCTTCAAGTATTATTTCTATTGCTTCTTCATCCGAGTTAAGATTTGGTGCAAATCCGCCTTCATCGCCTACTCCTGTTGACAGGTTTTTGCTTTTAAGGATTTTCCCAAGAGTGTGATATATTTCGCATCCCATTCTTACGGCTTCAGATATATTGGATGCGCCCACTGGCATGATCATAAATTCCTGTATGTCAATGTTGTTTGATGCGTGAGCACCGCCGTTAATAATATTCATCATTGGTACAGGCGTTGTTTTTGCAAATGTTCCGCCAAGGTATTTATATAACGGAATATTGTATGCAGCGGCAGCAGCTCTTGCAGCTGCAAGAGAAACAGCAAGCATTGCGTTTGCACCAAGTGAATGTTTATTTTCAGTTCCGTCAATTGATGACATTATACCGTCAATTCTGGACTGATCAGATACATTGAATCCTATAAGCTCAGGTGCAATTATTTTGTTGATATTAGATACGGCTTTGAGAACACCTTTTCCGTTAAATCTTTTCTCATCATCATCACGTAGCTCACATGCTTCAAATATTCCTGTTGAAGCACCTGAAGGAACGCTTGCCATAGCACATACTCCACTTGCCAGTCTTACCTCCGCCCTTACTGTCGGGTTTCCTCTTGAGTCTATTATTTCATAGCCTCTTATTCCTGTTATTCTGCTGTTTTTCATTTTTTAACTGCTCCTTTCAATTATATTGGGATGATGTGAATGGTGCCAGCTCAGTACGGATAAAATAACTCTGGATGTTAGAGCATACGGGGCATATTTTAGGTGCTTCTTTTCCTCGGTGAACATGTCCGCAATTAAGACATAACCATTCCGTTTCAGCTTCTGATTCAAATAGCATACCATCTTCAATTAGTTGTGCAAAATAATCGAATCTTTGTCCATGGGTTTTTTCTATTTTTGAAATCAGTTCAAATGTTAATCCTATATTGTTAAATCCCTCTTCTCTTGCGACTTTTGCAAAATCAGGATATACAGGGTCAAATTCTTCGTATTCGTTGCATGCAGATTTTCTCAGTAATTGAAATAATTTTTCAGCCTTATCTACTGGATAGGATGCTGTAATATCTATATTTGTTCCACTTAAAGGGGAAAGAAAATTGTAGTAAATTTCCGCGTGTTCTTTTTCCTGATCTGCTGTAAATTTAAATATTTTTTCTATAACATATACCTTTGCTTCATTTGCCTGCTGAGCTGCAAATGTATATCTGTTTCTGGCCTGACTTTCTCCGGCAAATGCCCTCAAAAGATTTTCTTTCGTATTGCTGTTTGTAATATCCGTCATTTTTGGTTCCTCCTGCAAAATATATATAAAATATCAATTGTTTATAATGATACTCTATATAGTATTTTAGCGATATATTTTATTATTATTCATTGCACTTTTTTTTACATATCTCCCGCTGTACTGCAATTGTCGCAAGAGTATCTCCTATCTGGGTAAAAAAAGCTGCTGCAAGAGTAAGATTGTCATCATCAAGACATTCAGAAATTGCTACAGATAATGTATTTATCGTTGTTGTAAGTTCCAGGGCATTAAAGCATGAATCCATGATAAAATCTCCTATATATTTTCAGAAATAAAGTGATATACACAGACAAATCCGATATATCGTAAACAAAGATATGTATATTCATATATAAAAAAAGATGCTATAATATTTTATGTTTTTTTTATAATTTTGTGAAAAAAATTATTATTCATCATCATGTGAAGTTCTAAAGGGTGCGGCAGGGATTCCGTTTTTGCCGAATAAACTGACCGGAGCGTAATTTCTGAAATTATATCGTGCATACAGAGGCTCCGGTACATTCGATGCGGAAAGTAAAATACAGTTCTTCTGTATCTCGGCATCAGCATCAAAAAAGATTCTGTCACTTCCTGCGATTTCAAATCCTGAGATTTTACTGCCTTTTACATAAAATCCGGTATCGGCATAGTCAAAAAATATTTTAATAATATTTTTGTGAATTTCATATCCGGAATACATAGGACCGTATGAATCAGTATGTTTTCCGTATACAAGTTCAAGCGACTGGTCTGCAAGGCGTATTCCTACATATTTTTTTACAGGAGGGTGAATGTTACTGAAATCACCCTGATCAAGAATAACAGCCATTCCCGTGTTTTTAATTGTATCAAATGTTTTGTTCTGGGCTTCTCTTATATATGCCCATTCTTTTGTATCTGTCTGTAAATTTTCTTCCCCGTACATAGGAAGCTGTATGAATAAAAACGGAAGTTTATCATCATGCCAGCATTCACGCCATTTGCTGATAAGGGATGTAAACAGACGGTAATAAATATGAGGCCTGCATGTATCGCTTTCTCCCTGATAGTACCATATACCTTTTACGGTATATGGACATACCCTCATAAACATTGTTTCAAACAAAGCACACGGACGGTATGGGGAATACGGTCCCAGAGGGGGACACCATTGATATTCACCGAGTATTTTCTGAATATCATCCCAGGTCGTTTCGGGATGATCCTGCATGATTTCATTGCATCTTGTCCACCACTGACTGTTGTACACCTGATATTCCTGATATATTTTTTTATGTTCTTCAGGCGTTGTACCGGCTGTCTGTTTCTGATAATCATTAATATATTCCGAAAGAAGAGAGTCGTTTTTTAAAGTATTGTTATCAACCCATACTGAAGCAGATGAACCTCCAAGATAACAACCAACAATCCCTATTGTGATATCAGGAAGCGCATGGGTGAGGCGTTTTGCTGCGTAAAACGCAACAGCAGACCATTGACCGATTTCATTTTCATCGGCTTCAGCCCATTTTGTGTTTTCTTCGGCCAGATCAAAATCAGGAGAAAGAAAGCTTTGTTTTGGTGTCAGATAAAATCTTATCCGGGGTTTAACTTTTTTTATTTCATCAAGGATATCATTGTATTCTTTTGTGTTTTTCAGTTCAAATTCCATATTTGATTGTCCGCCGGCAAACCATACCTCGCCTATCATGACATTTTTACATGATATTTTTTGTTTACCGTCTGAAAATAATATATCATATGGTCCTCCGGCATTTATAGGTGGGACAGTAATGCTCCATTTTCCGTCTGACGATGCTCTTGTTTTATAAATATTATTTTTTATTTTTAATGAAACATATGCATCAGGATCTGAATTTCCCCAGAAGTTAATATTTTTGTTTTGCTGTAATACCATATTATCCTTAAAAATTGCTGCAGGTTTAAAAGCATTCATAATTAAATCCCCCCATATCAATAATGTTGTAAAATAAGTATACCTGTGATATAATCATTATATCAATACTGCATAGAAAAGAGGCCAAAGATGGAAAATAAGCTAAGACTGGATGTTTATTGCGGCGACCTTCTGGAAAAAATGAAGGATATTGAGAGCGAGTCAATAGACCTCATAGTTACGGATCCACCATATAATTTAAGTAAAAATTACGGAAATAATCAGGATAGTCTTCAGTTTTCAGAATATATGTCATTTTCAAGAAAATGGCTTAAAGAGGCTGACAGGGTTCTGAAAAAAAACGGAACGATATATATCTTTATGGGTATGAGGTATATTTCATATATATATAATATTCTTGAAAGCGAAATGAGATATCATTTTAATTCATGGATCACATGGTACTATACGCAGGGAATTGGAAAAACAATAGGATTCAGTCCCCGTCATGATGATATACTGATGTTTACAAAGAGCAAAAAGTTTACCTTTAATCTTGACGATATAAGAATTCCTCAGAAATTTTACCGCTCGGTCAATAATATGAGGGGGGCCAATCCCGGAAACGTGTGGAAATTTTCGCATATGCATTACTGCAATAAAAACCGTTTTCAGCATCCTACCCAAAAACCTGAAGGATTATATGAAAGAATAGTACTTGCAAGTTCAAATGAAGGTGATATGGTTCTTGATCCATTTGTCGGTTCAGGCACAGCCCTCAGAGTATGCCAGAATACAAACAGAAACTGTATAGGAATAGATATCAATCCTGAATACATAAAAATGTGCAGGAACAGACTGTTAAGACCTTTTGAAGGGTTTGATTCCATTGATGAACGTATGGAGAGAGTTCCTAATGATCTAAATGACCCGAAAATAAGGGAAGAGTATATCCGTAACCATGTTGAGTGGTTTTTGAAAAATCATCAGAGCTCTGTCCCGTCATTTATAAAGGAAGTAAGAAAAAAATACGGTGACAAAATGGCACATGACGGTCAGCTCTATATGCTTGACGAAATAGAATCAGGATGTGAGAAATTATATTAAGCAAAATGGTCTGCATTTTACAATAATTGCAGACCATTAATATCTTACATGTGCTCTACCGGTTCAATTGCAAGTATATCAAGATGCTTTAAAAGCATTTGTCTTGTAAGTGAGATAAGAGCTATCCAGTTTTTCTTCTTTTCTTCATCAGCTTCTGTTATAATGTGATTGTCATGATAAAATTTAGAAAAAACCGCAGCAAGTCTGTAAGCATTGTCACATATATAATTAGGGGATTTTTCATCGATTGCATGGCGGAATACATCGCCTGTAAGCAGGATTGACAAGATAAGCTCTCTTTCTATGTCGGTATATAGCTTTGTAACAGTATCATTTTTATTTTCCGAATCGGTTTTCTTTATTATAGAGTTGATTCTTGTGATAGTATAAAGAAGATATGTTCCGGTTTTGCCTTCAAACGAAAGAAACTTATCAAGGTCAAATATGTAGTCCTTTGAACGATGATTTATGAGGTCTCCGAATTTTACAGCTGCCACTCCAACACGACGAGCTATTTCTTTATGGTCTTCACCGTTTAAAAAAGCCGATGCGTCAAGTTTTTCTGAAGCTGCTTTTGTTACTGTTTCAAGAAGGTCAGACAATCTCATTACTCCGCCGTCGCGTGTCTTGTAAGGTTTGCCGTCACCTCCGTTCATTGTGCCAAATCCAAGAAATTCAAGTTCAGTTTCCAAAGGAACAAGTCCTGCCTTTTTTGCACATCTGAATACCTGAGTAAAATGAAGCTCCTGTCTTTTGTCAACAACGTACCATATTTTCTGAGGTGCAAAATCTATGTTTCGCTGAATGATTGTTGCCAGGTCTGTTGTCGCATATATACTTGAGTTGTCGGATTTTTTTACGATAACAGGCGGCATAGGTGCTTTGTCACTTTCAAGCTCGACATCAACTACCATTGCACCTTCGCTTTCGTGAAGAAGTCCTTTTGATGTGAGTATTTCAATAAGCTCGTCAATATATTTGTCAGCGTCACTTTCACCATACCATAAATCAAAATCAACTCCGAGCTTTTCATAATTTGATTTCAGATCAGCGATTGATACACGCAGGATTTCTTTCCAGAGTGCAATATACCCCGGACGGTTGCTCTGAAGCTCTGCTGTAGCCTGATGGGCTTTGATTTTAAAGCTTTCGTCTGTTTTGCTTTTCTGACTTGCATATGGATAAACTTCATTAAGCATGTCAGCAGTCAGCTCAGGAATATAACCTTTTTTAAAATCAATTTTAAAGCACTCCCAGTCAGGGTTTCTTGCTTCCAGTTCAGCAATTACAAGGCCTATCTGAAGTCCCCAGTCTCCAAGATGGACATCTGAAACAACTTTATATCCGCATGCACGTGCCAGACGTTTAAGTGATTCACCTATGATTGCCGAACGGAGGTGTCCTATATGAAGCGGCTTTGCAACATTAGGTCCGCCGTAGTCAATTACAATTGTACCTGGATTTTCTGCCTGAGGGATGCCTAAGAACTCATCAGATGATATTTTCCCAAGAAGCTCAATCAGATATTCGTCTTTCATAGTCATATTGATAAATCCGGGTTTTGCTACTTCAACTTTAAGAAATGCAGGATTTTCAGAAATTACAGCTGCAATTTCATCTGCTATAATAAATGGAGCTTTCTTATACTGCTTTGCCGCAGCAAAAGATCCGTTGCACTGAAACTGACAGAGGTCTATACGGTCTGATACAAATACCGTTCCGAGAGATTTATCGTAACCGCATTTTTCAAATGCTTCGGATACTGTTTCCGTTAAAATCTGAGTTATTGTATTCATTGATTTATTCTCCTTTTCATATTCATAATGATAGCATATTTTTTCTGAAAACGCAACTGTGAGGGGGAAATTTATCTTTATAAATGTTACTGTTAGTTACTGTTCAGCCGTAACGGTTAAGTTATTGGTTTGGCAGGGATTTCGCATCTTCGGATGCGACCGGGCTTTCCGGCTGCGCCTTTGACCTTCGGTTATACGCCTGAATTGTCGAATGGGGGGATAAAGCTTTCGGATGCTGTTTCGCCATCCTGTATGAAGGCGTTTTCTATTCCAAGTGAAACGGCATAGTCGATTATTTTGTCGTATTCATCAGGTGTTATCCTTCTGTTTAGTTCGGGATATGATGCGGCATTGGGCATAGGGGTGTACTGATTCATAATGCTTATAAAAATATCATCCTGGTATTTATGATAAAGGTAGCTTATAATATTCTTGGAGTCATTTTCACATTCAGGAAGCATGAGATGCCGTACTATAACTCCCTTTTGCATAATGCCTTTTTTGTTAAAAACAGGCTTTCCAGTCTGACGAAACATATGTTCAACAGCCTGCATGGCTTTGTCAGGATAATCCGAAGCGCATGAATATTTTTTAGCAATATACGGACTCATATATTTAAAATCCGTAAGATAGATATCAATATATCCTTTAAGCATATCCATTGTCTGAGGCTTTTCATATCCGCTGCAGTTATATATAACAGGTACTGACAGACCTTCCTCTCTTGCTTTTTGTATTGCATTTATTATAGAGAGGGTATATTGAGTAGGCGTGACAAGGTTAATATTGTTGGCATTCTGACGCTGGAGCTCCAGAAATATTTCTGCAAGTCTTTCGTCGGTAATCTTCTTTCCTGTATAAGAATTTGATATTGAGTGATTCTGGCAGTATACACATCTTAGCTGACATCCGCAGAAAAATACGGCACCCGAACCTTCACTGCCTGAAATGCATGGTTCCTCCCACATATGAAGTGCAGCTCTTGCAACAACAGGTTCAGCCGGTGAGCCGCAGAAGCCTGTCGTTACAAATCTGTCAGCGCCGCATTCCCTTGGACAGAGTGTGCATGAACCAAGTATCGGTCTTTTGTTCAATTTAATCATCCCGTTTCGTTTTTTAGCAAAATCAATTATATCATAATGTAGCTTTAAAAACAATTCTTAAGATATTAATTATTTTATAAAAAAATAACTGGACAAATGACGAAGTTTATGCTATAATTATTTTCAGAAAAACTCCTTTAAGTTAATCCGGCGAGGTTGACAAGGTAAAATAATTAAGCTGTTAATTTTAAACATAATATATCTTTAGAAATAATTATATAGTATATGGCTGAAAAATTATACCTATCTGTCAACCGGCAGATAGGTATTTATTTTGCATCTGTGAGGTGGTTGTTTGAAGCAGAAAGCTGTTATTCTGGATGAAAATGCAATAAAAAGGGCTGTTGCACGCATTGCATATGAGATAATTGAGCAAAACAAGGGCGCTGAGTCAATATGTCTTATCGGAATTTTTTCCCGTGGTGTATTTCTTGCACGGAGAATCGCCGAAAAAATATATGAGCTCGAGGGCGTACGTGTAGAATGCGGTGAGCTTGATATTACTCCGTACAGAGATGATCAGAGAAAGATTTCTGAAAATGACAAGACGAAAATTGACTATGATATAAATAATAAGGTTATTATACTTGTTGACGATGTAATTTATACCGGAAGAAGTGCAAGAGCGGCGATTGACGCTCTGATGGAGCGCGGACGGCCGAAAAGGATTCAGCTTGCTGTACTTATTGACAGAGGACACCGTGAGATACCGATAAGGCCCGATTTTGTAGGAAAAAACCTTCCTACATCTCATGAAGAAAAGGTTAAGGTGCTGGTAAGTGAAATAGACTCATGTGACAGTGTATCAATATTTATTCCGGATGATAAGTAAGAGAAAGGATTGTTTTATGAATAAAAATATTCTTATTAAGAACATTTCAATCGTAGATGAACAATATGATATTGACAAGAACTATGATATCCTTATATCTGATGGAATTATTAAAAATGTCGGAATCGATCTGGAAGACGGTACTGCAAAAGTTATTGACGGTACCGGTCTTACAGCGTTTCCGTCATTTTTTGATATGCATGTTCATTTCCGTGATCCGGGATTTACTCATAAGGAAGATATTATTACAGGATCAAAGGCGGCTGCGGCCGGAGGTGTAACAGGAGTACTGTGTATGCCGAACACAAATCCTCCTGTAGACAATGAAGATACAATCAACTACATTTTATCAAAAGCTGCACAGGCTGATATAGAGGTTTATCAGTCAGCATGCATAACATCTGAAATGAAAGGATATGGGCTTGCTGATTTTGATATGTACAGGTCACTTGGTATAAAAGCCGTTTCAGATGACGGAAAACCTGTCAAAAATGCAGAGCTTCTGCGGCAGGCAATGATAAAAGCATATGATAAGGACATTGTTCTTATCTCTCACTGTGAGGATATGGACATAATCGGCAAGGGCATAATAAACAGAGGATCCGTTTCCGAGAAGCTTGGCGTTGAAGGCATGGACCGTGCATCGGAGGATTATATAACGGCACGTGAAATTGCACTTGCCGGTGCAACCGGTACAGCAGTTCATATTGCTCATGTAAGTACAGAAGGAAGTATCGGTTTTATTAAAGATGCAAAGGCAAGAGGAATAAAAGTAACATGTGAAACATGTCCTCATTATTTTGCGTTTACCGATGAAAAGCTTATGGCTCAGGATGCGGATTTCAGAATGAATCCGCCGCTTCGTGAAAGCCGTGATGTTTCGGCAATAACGGAAGCTGTGGCTGATGGAACGATAGACTGTATTGTAACCGATCATGCTCCGCATGCAGCCTCAGAAAAGGCTGATTTCAAAAAAGCACCTAACGGTGTTGTAGGGCTTGAAACGTCACTGGCAGCAACCCTCACATACCTTTACCATACAAAGAAAATTACACTCCTGAAAATAGCAGAGCTTATGTCATTTAACCCAAGAAAGCTCCTTGGTATTGAACCTGTATATATCAGGAAGAATCAGAAAGCAGATATATGCATAGCTGATATTAACCGTGAATGGATTGTCAGTCCTGATAATCTTAACTCAAAATCACATAATACAGTATTCAAGGGAACAAAGTTTAAAGGTAAGCCTGTTATGACAATTTTACATGGAGAAATAATATATTCTGAATTAAATATCTGAGAAAAGAGGTTCAAAAATGTCATTTGACAGATTAATCAAAAAAATCATTGAAACTAAAAACCCGACTGTCGTAGGTCTTGATCCTATGATTGACTATGTGCCTGAATATATCAGGAACAAATATTTTATAAAGGACGGAGAAACATTAAAAGCAGCATCGAAGGCGGTTCTTGCTTTTAATAAATCTATTATTGATGAAATTTATGATATTGTTCCTGCCATAAAGCCTCAGGCGGCATATTACGAAATGATGGGACACTATGGAGTTAAAACTCTTGAGCAGACAATCAGATATGCCAAAAGCAAAGGCATGTTTGTAATTACAGACGGCAAGAGAAATGATATCGGCGCTACCATGACAGCATATGCATCGGCTCACCTTGGAAATACAATTATAGGTGGAAGCAGCCTTGAAGCATTTGCATCCGATGCACTTACTGTAAACGGATATCTTGGTACAGACGGTATTGAGCCATTGCTTGATATTTGCCATAAAAAGGATAAAGGAATATTTGTTCTTGTAAAGACATCGAATAAATCAAGCGGTGAACTTCAGGACAAGAAAATTGACGGAGTACCGGTATATGCTGTGATGGGCGATATGTGTGAAAACTGGGGCAGCTCACAGATAGGCGAATATGGTTATTCATCTGTTGGTGCCGTAGTAGGGGCTACATATCCGGAGCAGCTGACAGAGCTTCGTCAAAGACTTCCTCATACAATGTTTCTCGTACCCGGCTATGGCGCCCAGGGCGGAGGAGCTTCAGGACTAAAAGGAGCTTTTGATGAAAATGGCTTAGGTGCTATTGTTAATTCATCAAGAGCTGTTATGTGTGCCTATAAACAGGAAGGCTGTGATGAAAAAGATTTTGCAAAGGCTGCAAGACGCGAAGTAATAAGAATGCGTGATGATATTACATCTGCAATAACCAAGTAAAGAATATTTTATATTTACATGCTGTGAAGGGATTGATACGATGGCGTTATTTAACAAAAGTGAAAAGGCATATCTGCTTTTAGCTGATGGTACTGTATTTGAAGGAAAGTCATTTGGTGTAAAGGGAACTGTCATTGGTGAGGTAGTATTTACAACAGGAATGACGGCTTATCAGGAAACACTTACTGATCCGAGTTATTACGGACAGATTGTAACTCAGACATTTCCGCTCATAGGAAATTACGGAGTAAATTATGAAGACTATGAATCAACCAAATCATATGTCAGCGGATATATTGTAAGAGAATGGTGCAATGCACCTTCAAATTTCCGTTGTCAGGGAGATGTTGATGATTTCCTTAAAAAACAGAATATAATAGGCATTCATTCAATAGACACAAGAAGTCTTACAAGAAGAATAAGAGAAGTCGGAGTAATGAATGGTGCGATTACGACTGAGGATGTATATGCCAAAAAAGAAGAATTGCTTGAAAAAATAAATTCCTACAGGATAATAAATGCTGTAAATACAGTGACTGTTCCCGAAATATGCACGTATAAAGCCGAAAACGGAAAATATACAGTTGTACTTATTGATCTTGGGTACAAGAGAAATATCCGTAAGGAGCTTCTCAGAAGAGGATGCAATGTTATAGTTGTACCTGACAAAACAAGTGCTGAAGAAATAAAGAAACTGAATCCTGACGGAATCATGCTTTCAAACGGCCCTGGAGATCCTGCTGAAAATGTTGAAGTAATAAAAAAAATTGCTGAAATATCAAAGCTCGGAATTCCTATATTCGGAATATGTATGGGACACCAGCTTATGGCTCTTGCACATGGTGCAAAAACAGAAAAGCTTAAATACGGACACAGAGGCGGAAATCAGCCTGTAATTGATTTTAGACTTGACAAAACATTTGTTACAAGTCAGAATCACGGATATGCCGTTGTAGGTGATAGTGTAAATACTGATATTGCTGAGGTTTCTCATATTAATGCAAATGACAAGACATGTGAGGGTGTAAGATACAAAAATATTAAAGCGTTTACAGTTCAGTTCCATCCGGAAGCCCATGGCGGTCCGCTTGATACATCTTACTTATTTGATGAATTTATTAAGTTAATGGAGGAAAAATAGGATGCCGTTAAGAAAAGACATTAAAAAAGTATTAGTAATCGGCTCAGGTCCGATCATAATCGGACAGGCAGCAGAATTTGACTATGCAGGAACACAGGCATGCCGTGCTTTGAAGCAGGAAGGTCTTGAGGTTGTACTTATAAACTCAAACCCTGCAACAATTATGACTGACAAAGCTATGGCTGATAAAATATATATTGAACCACTTACCCTTGATGTTGTAAAAAGAATCATTAAGATAGAAAAACCGGACAGCCTTCTTTCCACACTCGGAGGACAGACAGGACTTACTCTTTCAATGCAGCTTGCAGAAGAAGGATTTCTTGAGGAAAACAACGTTAAGCTTCTCGGAGCAAATCCTCTTACAATCCATAAAGCAGAGGACAGACAGGCTTTTAAAGATACAATGGAGAAGATAGGTGAACCATGTATTCCTTCAAAGGTTGTAGAAAATATAGAGGATGCAGTAGTATTTGCTGAGGAGATAACTTACCCTGTTATTGTTCGTCCTGCATTTACAATGGGTGGTACAGGCGGCGGAATAGCAGCAAATGAAGAAGAACTCAGAGATATTGCAAAGAACGGATTGAGACTTTCACCTATTACACAGATACTGGTAGAAAAATGTATAAGCGGATGGAAGGAAATTGAGTTTGAAGTTATAAGAGACAGCAAGGGAAATGTTATTACAGTATGTTCTATGGAAAACTTTGACCCTGTCGGAGTCCATACAGGGGACAGTATCGTTATTGCTCCTGCGGTAACCCTTTCTGACAGAGAATACCAGATGCTCCGTACAGCTGCACTCAATATTATTTCAGAGCTTAAGGTAGAGGGTGGATGTAACTGTCAGTTTGCACTTCATCCGACAACGTATGAATACGGTGTAATTGAAGTTAATCCTAGAGTTTCACGCTCATCAGCGCTTGCTTCAAAGGCAACAGGTTATCCTATAGCTAAGGTTGCAACAAAAATTGCAATAGGTTATTCGCTTGATGAAATTATTAACCAGGTAACCGGAAAAACATATGCATGCTTTGAACCTGCCATTGACTATGTTGTAATTAAATTTCCAAAATGGGCTTTTGATAAATTTGTATATGCAAAGAGAACACTTGGTACACAGATGAAGGCTACCGGTGAGGTAATGGCTATAGGAACAAGCTTTGAACAGGCACTGATGAAAGCCGTAAGATCCATTGAGCTTGGAATAGATTCTATGAATCTTAAAAAGCTTGAGAAGATTTCAACCGAAGAAATACTAAAGAAGCTCGAAACTGTTGATGATGAGCGTTCCTTCCAGGTTTACGAAGCACTTAAAAGAGGAATTTCAGTTGAAAGAATTCATGAAATAACTATGATTGACAACTGGTTCCTGAGCAAGCTTCAGAATATGGTAAATCTTGAAAAATGGCTTGCTGACGGTGAGCTCACAGAGGAAAAATATCTGACCGCAAAAAATTACGGATATCTTGACAGTACGATTGAAAGAATGTCAGGTCAGAAATGTCCTATGAAGAAAACTGCAGTTTTCAAAATGGTTGATACATGTGCAGGTGAGTTCAAGGCAGAAACACCGTATTTCTACTCCACATTTGACGAAGAGAATGAGGCAAAGCAGTTTATTGAGAGAACTGACAAGGGCAAAAAGAAAGTTATAGTTTTCGGTTCAGGCCCTATAAGAATAGGTCAGGGTATAGAATTTGACTACTGTTCTGTTCACTGTGTATGGACTCTTAAAGAGCAGGGATATGAAGCAGTAATATGCAACAACAATCCTGAAACAGTTTCAACTGACTTTGATACCGGCGACAGACTTTATTTTGATCCGCTTACAAAGGAAGACGTTGAAGCTATAATCGCTACCGAAAAACCATACGGTGTAGTTGTTCAGTTCGGCGGACAGACTGCAATCAAGCTTACAAAGCATCTTTCAGACATGGGCGTTAATATTCTTGGTACTTCTGCTGACAGTATTGATGCAGCGGAGGACAGAGAGAGATTTGATGAAATCCTTGAAAAATGTGAAATTCCGCGTCCTGAAGGACTTACAGTAATGACATCAGAAGAATCTGTAATAGCTGCTGACAAGCTTGGTTATCCGGTTCTTATGAGACCTTCTTATGTTCTTGGCGGACAGAACATGATAATTGCACATTCAGAAAAAGACATTGTTGAATATATGGAAATCATCACAAGAACAATGATTGAAAACCCTGTTCTTATCGATAAATACATGATGGGTACAGAGGTAGAGGTTGACGCAATATGCGACGGAACTGACTATCTGATCCCTGGAATTATGGAACATATCGAGCGTGCCGGCGTTCATTCAGGTGACTCAATTTCAGTTTATCCTGCACAGACTCTTTCACCGAGAATAAGACAGACAATAATTGATTATACAAGGCGCCTGGCTCTTGAACTCAAAGTTATAGGACTTGTTAATATTCAGTATGTTGTTTATAACAATGAAGTATATGTAATAGAAGTAAACCCTCGTTCTTCAAGAACTGTTCCTTATATAAGCAAGGTTACAGGTATTCCGATGGTTGATATAGCAACAAAGATCATGCTCGGTGCAACACTTAAGGATCTTGGCTATGAAAGCGGCTTATATCCTGAAGGGGATTATGTTGCTGTAAAGGTTCCTGTATTCAGCTTTGAAAAGCTTCATGATGTTGATACGATGCTCGGACCTGAAATGAAATCAACAGGTGAATGTCTTGGTATCGCAAAAACATTTGAAGATGCATTGCTTAAAGGACTTGTTGCTGCAGGCTTTGACCTTAAAAAAGAAGGCGGAGTTCTTATCTCTGTACGTGATACAGATAAGCCTGAAATAATATCTATAGCCGATAAATTCTCACAGATGGGATTTGAACTGTACGGAACGATGGGAACTGCAAGCATGCTCAACAGAAATATGATTGCAACAAACCTTGTCGGAAAGGTAGCGGAAAGTGAACCGAACGTAATATCGCTTCTTGAGAGCGGAAAGGTTCATTATGTAATTTCAACTTCAGAAAAAGGAAGACTGCCTGCAAGAGACAGTGTAAAAATGAGACGTAAATCCGTAGAAAGATCAATCTGCTCACTTACAGCCGTTGATACTGCAAAAGCATTGGCAAAGGTTCTTATGACTAACAGAACGATTGATGATGTTGATCTGGTTGATATTACAAAAATTTAATTAAATTAAAAGAACGGGTTGTCACAGGCAAGCATTATCTGAGTCAGTCCGTTCTTGTGCTTAATAATACAAGGGGAAAAAAGTTATATGATGAAGTATACACAAGGTAAATATATTCTCACAAAAAAAATAACTCTGGCAAAGCAGATATATGATTTTACAATACTTTGTCCGGATATGGCACAGTCAGCATATGAAGGACAGTTTGTTCATGTTCTGCCGGAAAATTTTTCTCTGAGAAGACCGATATCAATTTGTGAAATTGATAAGGAAAAAGGTACACTGAGGATAGTTTTTGAGGTCAAGGGTGACGGAACAAGAGTCATTGCTGAAACGATGCAAGGCGGAAATGTTGATATGATGGGCCCTCTCGGTCATGGATTCACACTGACAGAAAAAACAGATAAGGCAATTATTGTAGGCGGCGGTATAGGTGTTCCGCCTCTTCTTCCGCTTGCAAAGCATTACGGAAAAAACGCTGTTGTTATACTCGGATTCAGAAGTGCTGATGCTGTTATACTGAAAAAAGATTTTGAACAGACCGGCGCAGAAGTAATAATCTGCACTGATGACGGAACAGCAGGCATACATGGATTTGTAACAGAGCCTTTAAAAGAACTGGCATCAAGTGCGGATATAATAATGTCATGCGGACCTATGCCAATGCTCAGAGCAGTTTCAGCGATTGCCGAAAGCAATAATACTGACTGTCAGGTTTCCCTCGAAGAAAGAATGGGCTGCGGAGTAGGGGCATGTCTTGTATGTGCATGTAAAGTAAAAAAGAACGGAAGCGAAAATTTCGGACATGTATGCAAGGACGGACCTGTATTTAATTCTAAGGAGGTAATGTGGTAATGGCGGATTTATCAGTAAAAATAGCAGGCGTCGAATTTAAAAACCCTGTTATTCCCGCATCAGGCGTATTTGGATACGGCCGTGATTATGAAGCATTATATCCTGTTTCAAAGCTTGGAGGAATATCGACAAAAGGAACAACCGGACAACTCAGAACCGGAAATCCTCCGCCGCGAATTGCCGAAACTCCGATGGGAATGCTTAATTCTGTAGGACTTCAGAATCCGGGAATAGATACGTTTATAGAAAATGAGCTTCCTAATCTTATGGAAAAGGATACAGTTATAATTGCAAATATTGCCGGTTCGACACCTGAAGAATGTGCAGAGGTTGCATCAAAGCTTGATGTAACCGGCGTTCATATGATAGAACTTAATATATCATGCCCGAATGTAAAGCAGGGCGGAGCGGCATTTGGAGTCTCATGTCAGGGGGCAGCTTCTGTAACGTCACTTGTAAGAAAGGCTACAAAAAAGCCCCTTATAGTAAAGCTCTCACCAAACGTTACGGATATAGCAACGATAGCAAAATCAGTGGAAAACGAGGGTGCTGATGCTGTTTCACTTATAAATACTCTTTTAGGAATGAGAATTGACATAAACAGCAGAAGACCTGTTCTTCATAACAATTGCGGCGGTCTGTCAGGCCCGGCAGTTTTCCCGATTGCAGTAAGAATGGTTTGGCAGACAGCAAATGCAATAAGTATTCCGGTTATAGGTATGGGCGGAGTATCATCCGGAAAGGATGCAATTGAAATGATGATGGCAGGTGCGTCAGCAGTCCAGATAGGCGCGGCAATTATTACTGATCCTTTTGCACCTTTGAAAATAATAGATGAGATGAATGAATTTCTTGACAGTAAAGGAATTTCGTCAGTAAATGAAATTATCGGCAGTGTACAGCCGTGGCAATGATAAAGGAGGAGCCGGATGAAGATAATGGCCGTTGACTTTGGGGATGCAAGAACGGGGCTTGCCATTTGTGATCCTACAGAATTTCTCGCTTCTCCTGTCGGAGTCATAGAGGAGAGAAATTTTGAAAGGTGCATAGAAAAGGTGGGATGTGCAGTAAAAGAGCATGGTGCAAAGGAAGTAGTTGTCGGGTATCCTAAAAACATGAACGGAACAATCGGCGAAAGGGCTGAAAAATGTGATCTGTTTTCAAAAAAACTTGCAGAGATTGTTGATGTTCCGGTAAAGCTCTGGGATGAAAGAAATACGACTGTATCAGCTCATAATTATTTAAACCAGACCAATACAAGGGGAAAGAAAAGAAAAGCGGTTGTTGATGCGGTGGCAGCAACAATAATTCTCGAAAGTTATTTGCAGTTCAGAAAAAACAGTGAGGTGTAATTATGAAAAAATTATGTGCATTTATTTCTGCATTTGCATTATGTTTCTCATCATTTGCATTATGCAGCAGCGATTGTTCCCGCAATATATATGCAGATGATAACACAGACACATCGGAAGAAGCAGATATTGAAAAACCAGACGAAACAAAGTGGCATATAAATCTCCATAAAGCAGCTGATGCGGAATTTACAGATGACGGAAACGTATTTTCCATGCTTATCAAAAACCCGGGCGGCGAGCCAAATGGCGGAGCAGACAAATGGGATGTCCAGTTAAGATGCAGAGGCATAGAAATTAAAGCCGGACACAAATATGGAATTGAATATCAGATATCATCAAGTGAAAACGGATTTTACTATACAAAGATAGGAAATCTTGATGCTCAGACTGTCGGCAGTGCTGTAGCAGGTGAAGTATGGCACAATCAATACGGAGTATCAACTGTTAACAGCTATGTAAACGGAATTATAGCGAAAAACTATACAAAAGATTACGGCGCAGGATGGAGCATGCAGGCAATTTCAGCAGGAGATACAATAAATGTTGAGTGTACATTCGAGTCAGACGTTGATCTTCCGGTGGCTGAGTGGGTGTTTTTCCTTGGAGGCAAGGGCCCGAATACTCCTGAAGGATGCTTTGAAGCAGGAACAATTCTGGAGTTTACGGATATGAGACTCGTTGATTATACAGACAAAAAAGTACTTATAAGCTATGGGAAAAAAAATAATATATTATACGGCGATATTGACAATAACGGAAAAGTTGAAATAAGTGATCTGACTATGCTTTCACTTTACATGCTACAGGATATTACTCTTACAGAAGAGCAGCTTAAAGCAGCTGATGTATCTTTTGACAAAAAAATAAATATGGCAGATATAGCAACTCTTACACAGTTTATTAAAGGTGACGATATAACTTTAGGATTCAGATGATAATTATAAAAACAAGGGCATTGTATCAGAATAAAGTACAATGCCTTTGCTTTGTTAAAATAAAAGTGCGGAAATTCTATAAATATTGTTTAAAATAAGAGCCATTTTTCGGGTTGCAATTTATAAAAAAAATTGATATAATATTAAAGGTTGTATTTTGTCATAAGGGTGGTGAAAAATATGAATAGACAAACAATTATACTTGAGGGTCTGGTTGAGGATGTCCTGTTCAGAAACAGAAATAACGGGTATGTTGTTTTTGAGCTTGATTCCGGTGGTGAACTGATAACTGCTGTAGGAGAAATAGGTGACGTTGAAGAAGGCGAAAAGTTAAAGCTTGAAGGTAGTTATGTAAATCATATAAAATTCGGACAGCAGTTTAATGTTGAATACTGCGAACGTATGCTTCCCAATACAGCTATTCATATTCAGAAGTATTTATCATCCGGAGTCATAAAAGGTATCGGTCCTTCACTGGCAAAAAAAATTGTTGCGGAGTTTGGTGACAGAACACTTGAAATCATGGAAAACTGGCCTGAAAAAATGCTTGAGATAAAAGGAATTTCACCAACAAAGTGTGAAAATATTGCCAATGAAGTAAAGCAGATTTTTAATCTTCGCAGACTTATGACATATCTTTCGCAGTTTGAAATAAAGGCAAAATACGCAATGAAGGCATTTAAAAAATGGGGCTATCAAAGTATGGATGTAATAAAGAGCAACCCATATCAGCTTTGTTCATACGGTGTTGAGCTCGAATTTGAAAAAGCCGAAGAGGTTGCCGCTTCTCTTAATGTAGGTGCTGATTCTCCGATGAGAATAAAAGCGGGAATAACGTTTATTCTGCTTGAAAATTCAAATAACGGTCATACATGTCTGCCACTTGACAGGCTGCAGAAAAAAGTATGTGAATATCTTAGAATAAACGAAAAAGATTTTTTAAATGCTTACAGCCTGGAACTGCAGGATGAAAACCTTGTTGAGTATATTAAAAATGAACGTAAATTCGTTTATCTTGCTGATTTTTATAAAGCCGAGAGCTATATATCGGGCAGACTCGGAGTAATCAAGGCGTTCTCATCACCTGATACTTATGATTATCAGAAGCTTATTGACGAAAATGAAATAAAAACCGGAATCAGATATGAGAAGCTCCAGAGACGTGCAATAGCCGAAGCTTTGTCAAAAGGCTTCCTAATACTTACCGGCGGACCGGGTACAGGAAAAACCACAACACTTAATGCCATTATTGCGATGTATGAGCAAAAAGGTGATACGGTAATGATTTCAGCACCGACGGGACGTGCTGCAAAGCGGATTGCCGACATTACCGGATATGATGCAAAAACGATACACCGCTTGCTTGAAGTTGAATATGATATGGACGGAAAATTAAACTTCAGACATGATGAAAATAACCCACTTGCATGCGATGTTCTTATTATCGATGAAATGTCAATGGTTGACTCACTTTTATTTGAAAGCGTTTTAAGAGCACTGAGAATAAGCTGCCGTCTTATCATGGTCGGAGACAGCGATCAGCTCCCTTCAGTAGGTGCCGGAAATGTATTAAAGGATATGATAGACAGCAGGAGGCTTCCTGTTGTTGAACTAAAGGAAATATTCAGGCAGGCTCAGAAAAGCTGTATAGTAACAAATGCCCATAAAATAATAAACGGAGAATATCCGGAGCTTTCAAAAAAAGACAATGATTTTTTCTTTTTTCAGAGACTGGATTCAGATAAGGCTTCAGAGTCTGTAGTTGATCTTTGCTGCAGAAGGCTGCCTGAGGCATATGGATATTCATCGGTTGATGATATTCAGATATTGTGCCCGTCACGAAAAGGATTGCTTGGAGTTATAGAGCTTAACAAAAAACTCCAGTCGGTTCTGAATCCTCCGAAAAAAGAAAAAAGTGAAATAAAATCGCTTATTTATACGTTCCGTACCGGTGATAAGGTTATGCAGACAAAAAATAATTACGATATTATATGGAAGCGTGAAGATGATCAGGGTACGGGTATATTTAATGGTGATATCGGAAAGATAATTGCAATAAATAAGCTTGACAGCGAAGTAGTAATTGATTTTGACGGGCGCAGATGTTCATATACGTTTGATCTTCTTGAACAGCTGGAGCTTGCTTATGCAATAACAGTCCATAAAAGTCAGGGCAGCGAGTTTGATGTTGTTATCCTGCCGGTTATTGGCGGATTTGAAAGACTGTATTACAGAAATCTTCTGTATACAGCTGTTACAAGAGCAAAAAAGCTTCTTATCATTATCGGTTCACAAAACAAGATTTTTCAGATGGTTGACAATGACAGAAGAACGCTCAGATACACATGTTTAAAGGCGATGATTGCTGATGAAATCCCGAAAGAATACGGTACTTAAATTTATTCTTGATATTTTTTATCCTAACCGCTGTCCTTGCTGCGGAGACTTAATAAAATGGGATAAGCTGATATGCGGCAAATGCCATAAAGCCATAAATATTGTTTATGACAAAACATGCAAAATATGCGGCAAGGAGATATGCATATGTTCTGAGGGTATATTTTATAACGGTGCAGTTGTACCGTTAAGATACGGTGATTTATGCAGACAGGGAATATTATCGCTTAAAAAAGGAAATAATAAAAATTTCGGGGAATATACCGGAAAGCTTATTTCTTCAATAATGCTCAGTGAACATAATGATGAGCAATTTGATTTTATTATTCCTGTGCCTATGTCCCGGACCTCCATGCGGTCAAGGGGGTATAACCAGGCGGAGGTAATCTCATCTGAAATTTCAGATGCTCTGAATATTCCGTTGCGAAATGATATTCTTTATAAAAAGGATACATCCTCTTCACAGCACTTTCTTGGAAGAGCGGCGCGTTTTAAAAATATATCCGCAATAAAAATAAATCATATAAATCTTAAGGGCAAATCAATAATAATCTGCGATGATGTTATAACAACAGGAAGTACTGTAAACAGATGCGCCGGACTTTTAAAGTCAGCAGGAGCGGAAAAGGTTTTTCTGGCTGCGTCAGCACAGTCGAAAATGAAATAAAGGGGGACATCCAAATGGACATTGGTATTGACTTGGGAACTGCAAATATGGTTGTATCAATGAATAAAAAGGGTATTATACTAAACGAACCTTCTGTTGTTGCATATCACCGTTATAAAAAAGAAGTAATTGCTGTCGGTATGGATGCCTATAAAATGATAGGCAGAACCCCTGATTACATTACTATTGTCCGTCCGCTTGCAGACGGTGTTATTTCTGACGACGGAATGGCTGAGGTTATGATAAAAGAGCTTATTCTTAAAGTACTTGGAAATCAGCAGATAAGGCCGAGAATTGTACTGTGCATACCGTCATTCATTACCGATGTCGAAAGCCGTGCAGTAATAGAAGCTGCAATGGGAGCAGGTTCAAGAAAGGTTTATCTTATTCAGGAGCCTATAGCGGCAATGCTGGGTGCTGATATTGATGTTTCAAAGCCGGTCGGAAATATGGTTGTTGATATCGGTGGAGGTACGACAGATATTGCTGTTGTGTCACTTAACGGAGTTGTTGTTTCACATTCCGTTACGACTGCCGGAAACAAATTTGATCAGTCGATTCTAAAATATGTTTCGAACAGGTACAAGATGCTTATCGGTGAACGTACTGCCGAACACATTAAGATTAAAATTGCAAATGTATTTAATCCCGGAGTTAAAAGGAAATTAAAAATAGGCGGCAAAAATCTTTTTACAGGAATGCCGCAGACAATGGAAATAAGTGAACTTGACGTTCATCTTGCGATAGAGGAGCATGTAACTGCAATAATTGATGCAATCCGTTCTGTTCTTGAACAGACTCCTCCCGAGCTTATAAGTGATATTTATGATAACGGAATTGTTCTGACAGGCGGAGGAGCACTTCTTGGCAAGCTTGATGTTCTGATAAATACAGAGCTTGGACTCAAGTGCAGGATCGCAGGAGACTGCGTTACATGTGTTGCAAAGGGAACGGCAATTGTTTATGATAAAATGGACTCATTGCTTGACGGATTTGAGCATATTTCAGTCTATGAATAATATATGTAAATTATTTTGAAGGGAAATTGATATATAATGAGTAATGAAGAAGAGTTAAAGCATCAGCATCATGACACAATCAGGATTACACTCGAGGATGATACTGAAATGGAGTGCAAGGTACTGACTGTGCTTGAATGTAATGGAAAAGATTATCTTGCTCTTGTACCTCAGAAGCCGGAAACAGAGGGTGACGTATATCTTTATGGATTTATTGAACATAAAGAAAATGAAGTCGAGCTTATCAATATTGAAGATAAAAACGAGCTTCAGGCAGTAGTTGATGCATTTAATGAATGGTGTGACGGGCAGGAGGAAGGACTTATTCCTGTCGATATTTATTCAGGATTTCTCGGAGCGGGAAAAACAACACTCATTAAAAAAATGATTAAAGAAGCCTATGCCGGAGAAAAAATAGTACTTATCGAAAATGAATTCGGAGAAATAAGCATTGACGGCGGCTTCCTTAAGGAAAGCGGCGTAGAAATAAACGAAATGAATTCAGGCTGTATCTGCTGTTCGCTTGTAGGAGACTTTGGCGAGTCGTTAAGAAAAGTAGTGGCAGATTATACACCTGACCGTATAATAATAGAGCCTTCCGGGGTCGGAAAGCTTTCTGACGTTATAAAGGCTGTTGAAGGAGTTGCAGATGATACACCGATAGCACTCAATTCTTATGTTGCAGTTGTTGATGTGAACAAATATTTTAAATATATGAAGCTCTTCGGGGAGTTCTTTATAGATCAGGTTAAGAGTGCAGGTGCAATTGTTCTCAGCCGTACTCAGAACGCAACGGACGAGGAACTTGAAAAATGTGCAGATGCTCTCAATGAAATAAATCCTAACTCTCTTATCATAACAACCGAATGGGATCAGATAGACGGTAAACAGATACTGAACGTTATGGAGAGCGGTTTTGATCTTGATTTTGAAGATGAGTATATAGAAGATTTTGATGAAGATGATGACGACGAAGAATGCGAATGCGGCCATCACCATCATGGCCATGACGAAGAATGTGGATGTGGTCATCATCACCATGACCACGACGAAGAATGCGGATGCGACCATCACCACCATGACCACGACGAAGAATGCGAATGCGGCCATCATCACCATGACCATGACGAAGAATGCGGATGCGGCCATCATCACCATGACCATGACGGAGAATGCGGATGCGGTCACCATCATGCAGATGAAGTATTTACAAGCTGGGGAACAGAAACGGTTAGGAAATATTCTGAAAATGATATAAAGGAAATTCTCATTGAGCTTTCGGATTCTGAAAAATACGGTACGGTTCTACGTGCAAAGGGTATTGTTCAGTCAGGTGACGGAAAATGGATTAATTTCGATTATGTGCCTGATGAGTCAGATATCCGTTCCGGTAAGCCTGACGTAACCGGAAGACTCTGTGTTATTGGGACCGGCCTTAACGAAGAAAATTTAGCCGAGTTATTTAAAAAGTAATTTATCAGAGGGAGATAATAAAAATGGAAACAACACCTGTGTTTGTGTTTACCGGATTTGTTGAGAGCGGTAAAACGACAATGATACAGCGATGGCTTACACAGCAGTTTTTTATTGAACAGGAAAAACTTGTACTTATCGTATGCGAAGACGGTTTTACAGAATTTGATGAGGAAAAACTCAAAAATGACGGAACCGAACTGTTCATGCTGAATAATAAAGAGGAATTCAATTCAGGATTTCTTGGAAATATCGAAAAAAATCATAAACCTTCAGCTGTTATAATAGAAAGCAACTGTATGGTTCCTCTTGAGGAGGTTCTTGATATTGAATGGCCTGAAAACTGGGATGTAGTAGAAATTACAGCAATGATAGATGCTTCAACCTTTGATTCTCAGATGAAAAATATGAGGCCTATTATGATTGAACAGTTTAAATATGCAAGTGTTGTTGTTTTTAACAGATGTGATGAAAACACAAAGAAGCTTCAGTTAAGAGGCAGCATAAAAGCAGTCAATCCTGAAGCTTCAGTGATATTTATAAATAAAAACGGTCAGGTGGACGAAGAACTTGATGAACTGCCTTTTGACCTTAAGGCACCTGTTGTTAAAATAGAGGACATTGATTATGGTCTCTGGTTTGTTGATGTATTTGAAAACTGCGGAAGATATGACGGAAAGACAGTTCAGTTCAAGGGAATGGTATCAAGACCTGCGGGATATCCTGAAACCTCATTCCTTGCAGGAAGGAATGCCATGACATGCTGTGCGGATGACATTGCATTTCTTAAGCTGCTTTGTGTAACCGAGACGCCTTCATCCCTTAAAGAAGGCGAATGGGTAAGCGTTACTGCAAGAGTACAGGTCTGCCAGCCTGAGGGCGTGGATGAATCTTATCCTGTATTTTATGTCAGTAAAATTGAAAATGCACAGCCGCCTGAATCAGAATATGTTTATTTCAGCTGAGTTATCTACGATATAAGGTCATAAATAACATTATGCAGTCTTTCAGGCATTACACAGTCAGTTGATATTACCTTTATCATGCATAATGCAATATCCTTCACTGTTGTAATATCAGGAACATAAACGGTATCAGTAATATTTTCTATGCATATACCATATGTATTTATTATTTTACCCTCTGATACCTTTTGTTTTGTGAATACGGAATAGGAATTTCCACCGTTTAATATAGTGTATATATATTCCATTTATTTTACACCTCTTTTGTTTTATATAATAATTTTATTATAGTACATATAAAATGTAAAAAATGTCAGTTTAGAAAACTGATAATATTTTTTGAAAGGAAGCCGGACTATGGGAACATTCAGAAATGCAGATATTCTGCTGCCGAAAAATACAGATATGGAGAAATGGGCCGTCGTCGCTTGCGACCAGTATACAAGTGAACCTGACTACTGGAATGAAACATTAAAAAATACAGATGGTTCGCCTTCTACACTCAATTATATTCTTCCTGAAATATATCTTGAAAATGATGATGTCAAGGAACGTATCAGTAAAATTCATGATTCAATGAAAAAAAGCATAAAGGAAAATATCTTTGAAGAATATAAAAGTGCAATGATTTATATTGAAAGAACCCAGGATGACGGGGAAGTCAGAGCCGGAATAGTCGGATGTATAGATCTTGAAGCCTATGACTACAGAAAAGGTTCAAAGTCACCTGTAAGGGCAACCGAAGCAACCGTAATTGAGAGAATACCTCCGAGAGTGGCTGTAAGAAGAGGAGCAGAGCTTGAGCTTCCTCACATTATGATTCTTATTGATGATGAAAAAAAGACAGTTATAGAGCCGCTTGCATCAGCTTCTGCAAATCTTAAAAAAGTATATGATTTTAAGCTTATGCAAAAGGGAGGCAGCATTAAGGGCTGGCTTCTGGGAGAAGCAGAACAGGAACAGGTTCAGAAAGCTATCTCAGTACTTGAGGATACAGACTCGTTTAACAGCAAGTATAACCTGAATGAAACATCAACTCTTGTATTTGCTATGGGAGACGGAAATCACTCGCTTGCAACAGCTAAGGAATTTTACGAAGAGCTCAAAAAAGAAAATCCGGGCAAGGATATGAGTAACCATCCTGCAAGGTATGCGCTTGTCGAAATAGTAAATCTTCATTCACCGGCATTAAAATTTGAAGCTATTCACAGAATTGTGACTGATGTTGATACACAGAAGCTTGTTTCAGAAATGACTGAAAAGCTAGCCATAAATGAAAAAACCGCTGAATGCGAACAGTGCTTTGAATACGTGATAAACGGATCCGGAACATCTGCAGGAATCACAAAGCCTTCATCAAAGCTTACAGTCGGCAGCCTCCAGCAATTCCTTGACGCATATATAAAGGAAAACGGCGGAAAGATAGATTATATCCATGGCGCAGAGGTCGTTTACAAACTGTCAATGAATAAAGGAAGTATAGGATTTATTCTAAGTGATATGGAAAAGTCAGAGCTTTTCCCTACAGTAATATGCGACGGGGCGCTTCCGAGAAAGACATTTTCCATGGGTCATGCGTGGGATAAGAGATACTACGTTGAATGCAGAAAAATAACTGATTAATGATATAAAAGGAATGATAATTTTTATGAAAAAAGAATTACAGAAGGTATACGATCCGGGTAGCGTTGAAGATAAAATATACGAATACTGGACCAGAAATGAATGCTTCAAGGCAAAGGCAGACAGAAGTAAAAAACCGTACACAATAGTAATTCCTCCTCCGAACATAACAGGTCAGCTTCATATGGGCCATGCCCTTGATGAAACGCTGCAGGATATACTTATCAGATATAAGAGAATGTCAGGTTACGCAACATTATGGCTTCCGGGTACAGATCATGCTTCCATTGCAACAGAAGCAAAAATAGTTGAAGCAATGAAAAAGGAAGGCATAACAAAGGACGATATAGGACGAGAAGGATTTCTTGAACGCGCGTGGAAATGGAAAGAACAGTACGGCGGAAGAATAGTTGAACAGCTTAAAAAGCTTGGTTCATCATGTGACTGGTCAAGAGAGCGCTTTACAATGGATGAAGGCTGCAACAAAGCCGTAAATGAAGTATTTGTAAAGCTTTATGAAAAAGGACTTATTTACAGAGGAGAAAGAATAATAAACTGGTGTCCTAAATGTAAAACATCAATCTCAGATGCTGAGGTTGAGTACGAGGATCAGGCAGGACATTTCTGGCACCTTCGCTACAAGCTTACTGACGGTTCCGGCTACCTTGAGCTTGCTACAACACGTCCTGAAACACTTCTTGGTGATACAGCAGTAGCGGTAAATCCTGATGATGAAAGATACAAGGATCTTATAGGAAAAACAGTAATTCTTCCTATTGTACACAGAGAAATCCCTGTAGTAGCAGACAGTTATGTTGAGATGGATTTTGGAACAGGTGTTGTTAAAATAACTCCTGCCCATGACCCTAACGACTTTGAGGTAGGACTCCGTCACAATCTTCCTGTTATAAATGTTATGACAGATGACGCTAAGATTACAGAAGACTATCCAAAATACGCCGGAATGGACAGATATGATGCAAGAAAGGCAATCGTCGAAGACCTTGAGGCAGAGGGCGCACTTGTAAAAATTGAAGACCACAGTCATAATGTAGGTACATGCTACAGATGCGGCACTACAGTTGAACCAAAGGTATCAAAGCAGTGGTTTGTAAAAATGGAGCCTCTTGCAAAGCCTGCAATAGATGCAGTTAAAAACGGTGAGACAAAGTTTGTTCCTGAAAGATTCAATAAAATATACTTCCACTGGCTTGATAATATAAAGGACTGGTGTATATCACGTCAGCTTTGGTGGGGACATCAGATACCTGCATTTTACTGTGATGAGTGCGGAAAAATGACAGTAACAAAAGAAAAATCAGCAGTATGTCCTGAATGCGGAAAGCCGATGCGTCAGGATCCTGATACTCTCGACACATGGTTCAGCTCAGCCTTATGGCCTTTCTCAACACTCGGATGGCCTGATAAGACAGACGACCTTGATTTCTTCTATCCTACAAACACTCTTGTAACAGGTTATGATATCATATTCTTCTGGGTAGTAAGAATGATGTTCTCCGGAATTGAGCATATGGGTAAGGTTCCGTTTGACACTGTACTTATTCATGGACTGGTACGTGACTCACAGGGAAGAAAAATGTCAAAATCACTTGGAAACGGTATAGATCCGCTTGAAGTAATTGCTCAGTACGGCGCAGATGCACTGAGATTTACACTTGCAACAGGTAACTCACCGGGAAATGATATGCGTTACATGGACGAAAAGGTAAAGGCATCAAGAAACTTTGCAAACAAGATATGGAATGCTTCACGTTTTGTAATGATGAACCTTCCTGATGATTTCGCATTTACAGGACTTCCGGAAAATCTTAATATAGAAGACAAATGGATCATAAGCAAATTCAACGATCTCGCAGCAGCAGTAAATGAAAATCTGAATAACTTTGAGCTTGGTATTGCTGTATCAAAGCTTTATGATTTTATATGGGATGTATACTGCGACTGGTACATTGAGCTTACAAAGCCAAGAATCATGGCAGGCGGACAGACAATGGCATCGGCACAGAATGTTCTTGTATTTATCATGCAGGGTATGCTTAAGCTTCTTCATCCGTTCATGCCATATATAACCGAGGAAATCTGGCAGACACTTACCGACGGAACCAAGCCTATTATGATTGAAAAATTCCCTGTATATGAGAAATCACTTTCATATAAGGATGATGCGGCAGCATTTGAAAAGGTAATTGCAGTTATAAAGGAAATAAGAAACAGAAGAACAGAAATGAATATCCCGCCGTCAGTAAAGGCACAGGTATTTATTGAAACTGAGCTTTCTGATCTGTTTAAGAGCTCAGCAATGTTCTTTGAGAAGATGGCATTTGCATCATCAGTAAGTGTGGCGGACAAATTTGAAATTGAAGATGCTGTTACAGCAGTTACGGACAGTGCAAGGGCATTTATCCCGATGAATGAGCTTGTTGACAAGGAAAAGGAAATAGCACGTCTTAACAAGGAAAAAGAAAAGGTACAGAAGGATATTGATTTCCTTTCAGGAAAATTAAACAATCAGGGATTTGTAGCAAAGGCTCCTGAAAAGCTCATTGAAGCTGAAAAGGCCAAGCTTAAAAACGCAGAAGAAAAAATGCAGAAAATAAATCAGTCTATCGAAAGTCTTAAATAATTAAAATAAGGGATGTCATAAAACTGGCATCCCTTATTTGACTGTTTAATATTGAAATGGAGGTCATAAATTTGGATTATACAGAGTCAATGAATTTTATAAATAAATACACAAAATCCGGCGGACGTGTAAAGGACCTGAGCCGTGCAGAAGGACTGATGAATAAGCTTGGAAATCCTCAGAACAAATTGCGTTTTGTACACATTGCAGGAACAAACGGAAAAGGTTCTGTTCTTGAACTTGCTTCACAGTCCCTTATTAATGCAGGATACAAAACCGGACAGTTCACATCACCGTTTATAAAATGCTATGAGGACAGAATAAGAATAAACGGCAGTAATATTTCACATGATGATATTGCAGAGTTATGTACAAAGGTTTCTGAATATGCAGACGATGATGAATATTCACAGTTTGAAATTACAATGGCGATAGCGTTATTGTATTTCGCAAAAGAAAAATGTGATATAGTATTTCTGGAGGCAGGTATAGGCGGTTTATTTGACTGTACAAATATTATTGAAAATCCGCTTGCAGCTGTAATTACATCCATTTCACTCGACCACACGGCTATTCTCGGAAAAACCGTACAGGAGATAGCAATTCAGAAGGCAGGAATAATTAAACGTGGCAGGCCTGCAGTCGTATCATGGAATAATACAAGTGTAATAAGCATATTTCAGAAAGAATGCATTTTAAAAGACTCGGAGCTTATCATCCCTGATAAGTCAGAATTTGTGGAATGCCTGTCGGATGAAACAGGGGGAAGCTTTATATATAATGAAGAAAAATACTTTTTAAAAATGCATGGAAGCCATCAGATAATAAATGCCGCAACAGCCGTAAAAACAATTGAGGTACTCAGAAATGAGGGCTTTAATATTTCGGTGGATAATGTAAAAGAAGCATTCAGCACGGTTCAGGTGCTGTCAAGAGTAGAGGTAATACACGGTGACCCTGAAATAATAATAGACGGAGGGCACAATCCAGCCGGAGTAAGTGCGATGATTTCTGCACTTATTTCAATGAACATTAAAAACCCCGTTTTGATATTCGGAATGTCGGACACAAAGGATGTTGAGACATCATCTGCACTTCTTAATGATTTTGCTGATTCAGTAATATGTGTTGACGGATTTACCCCGGGAGCAATAGAGAGAACAAAGCTTGCAGGATACTTTAAGGGAAAATCATATGCTGCAGAAACAGGTGAGGCATTTTATCTTGCCAAAAATCTTGCAAGGAAAAACAACTCCGTAATTGTAATATGCGGCTCTCTTTACCTTGCGGAAAAGTTCAGAAAATTTCTTGGAAAATGAAAAATTAAAAATGAAACGAACTTCAAGAAAACGAGAGAAACAGCGTAATCAAGCGAGAAAACGAGAGATACAGGGGTGCAAATTAAAAAAACGCCGAATTTCAGCTTTTTTTCTCTTGACAAATGCTTTGAATGTATGTATAATATTAAATGTTGTGTTGCGATAGTACTGAATGATTGCCTGTTTAGGCTATCTTGCGAATGTTTAGTATATCAGCATATTTAAAATATTATGACACTAAATATAAATGGAGGAATGAAATATGTCAACTTTTATGGCTAAGCCAGAAGAAATAAGCCGCAAGTGGTATGTTTTAGACGCATCAGGAAAGCCGTTAGGCCGCGTTGCTGCTAAGGCTGCACTTATTTTAAGAGGTAAACACAAACCAACATATACACCACACGTAGACTGTGGAGATCACGTAATCATCATCAACTGTGAAAAAGCAATCCTTACAGGAAAGAAGCTTGAACAGAAGAAGTTTTACTGGCATACAGGCTGGATTGGTGGCCTCAAATCAGAAAGCTACAAGGATATGATGGCTAACAAGGCTGACAAGGCTATGATGATCGCAGTAAACGGAATGCTCCCTAACAACACACTTGGCAGAGCAGCATTAACACGTTTAAGAGTATACAAAGATGCAAATCACAAGCAAGAGGCTCAGAAGCCTGAAGTTTGCGAATTTTAAGAAAGGAGCAATATAACATGTACGAATCAAAACAGAAATACTACTATGGAACAGGAAGAAGAAAGAATTCCGTTGCAAGAGTAAGAGTATATAACGGAACAGGAAAAATCACAATCAATGACAGAGACATTGATGATTATTTCGGACTTGAAACACTTAAATTAATCGTTCGTCAGCCAATGTCAATAACAGACACATTAGGCAAGTTCGATATCATCTGCACAGTAGCAGGTGGCGGTGTAACCGGTCAGGCTGGTGCTATCAGACATGGTCTTTCACGTGCATTACTCCTTTTCAACCCAGAGCTTCGCGCTACATTAAAGGCAGCTGGCTTCCTCACTCGTGACCCAAGAATGAAGGAAAGAAAGAAGTACGGCTTAAAGGCAGCTCGTCGTGCTCCGCAGTTCTCAAAGAGATAATTTTTTCTTTCAGAATCCACGTATTTACGTGTTTTGCAAGAGCTAAATGAGTTTTTTGGTCCTTATTTGGTCCTTGCAGAACCATTATTCAAAGCATTTTTATCAGGAACCTTTCCGATTGTTGTCGGAAGGGTTTTTGTTTTCTCCGTCAAGAGAAAGTGAAATCAGGTTAGTGATGTAGTATAATAATACTTGACAACTTTAATCCACCAAATTTATAATGGAAACAATAGAAAATGGTAAGGAGTTATCAGTATATGGATAAACCAAGAACATACGAAGCCGAATACAAAAAAGAAGCAGTAAAGCTTGCAAAAGAAGTAGGCGCCAAGAAAGCAAGCGAAGAGCTAAAAATACCGTACGGAACTTTGTATGACTGGATCAAAAAAGAACGAAAAGGGGCATTAGAAACTGGAGTGGCTAAAACGCCAGCTGAAGCAATGAGCCTATCAGAAGAGAATCAGAAGTTACGTCAAGAGCTTAAAGAGCAAGCTAAGGAAATTAAAAGGCTAACAGAGCTCAATGAGTTTCTCGAGGAAGCAAGCGCTTTTTTCGCAGCGCGCCGTCAGAAGTCGGGAAAAATGAAAGACTAAAATTCATTGATTATAAGACAAATGGTGGCGAAGACAAAGGGAAGATATCTTTTTACTGCAAGGCGTTAGGAGTAAGCAGACAGGCATTTTACAATTACCTTGAAAACAAGGATAAGCCGTGGAAATACGAAACAATTGCGGAAGCTATGATGAAAATAGTAAATGAAGATGAGTGCAATGATACATACGTCCGAATGAGAATGTATCAGGCACTTAAACTCAAGCATAAAGATGACGATCTTAATGTGCCGGGAGAAAGAACATTATACCGTATCATGAACGACATAGGGTTAACTCATAAGCCGCGAAGAAAGCCTAATGGAATCACACGTGCAGACAAGCTTGCAAGAAAGTCGGAAGATCTGTTTAAACGTGATTTCACAGCTGAAGAACCGAATCAGAAAGCAGTAACAGATATATCTGAAGTAAAGGCTTCTGATGGCAAGCTCTATGTATCAGCGATATTTGACTGCTATGATTTACTGGTATTAGGACTCTGCATTGAGGATAATATGAAAGCAGGGTTATGCGTAAATACGATAAACAATGCAGTTCATATGCATCCAGAAGTACGCGGTATCAAGTGTCATTCAGACCGTGGTTCACAGTATACCAGCGAGCTGTACAGAGCTGCATTGCATGATAATCAGATAATCCAGAGCATGAATAGTGCTGGCGGAAGATGTCACGACAATGCGCGTTGTGAAAGCATGTGGGCAAGGATGAAAGATGAACTGTTCTATAGCAGGAACAGAAAATCTGAGAACTATACAAAGGCTGAACTGAAAACAATGGTATGGCGTTACTACATGAGCTACTGGAACAACAGACGTATATGCTCTGCTAACGATGGTTTACCGCCAGCAGTGAAAAGAGCATTTTATTATCAAGGCATTAAGGTAACTGCATAAGGCACGCATTTATTCCACGGTCCGCTTGACAATGAGCCTCTGGCAGCATGATATTCAGCCAGCGAGGCAGGCAGCGCATAAATGCTCTGCTGCCTAGCTACCAGCCTATCACACTGCCACTCATTGTAAAGCGGCTTTCGCGGCATAAAAGCTCATCAACTGTTTAAGGTTAACTGTTGAGGATTCAAAGTTGTGCCACCACAATTTTACATTTAAAAATATTTCAAAAATTTTGGAGAAAAAGTTGTCAAGAAATATTGACAATTTCAACACGAGGTAACCAATGAAAAAACATGTAATTTATATAGCGCTTATATTAACAGTTGTAGCGATTGTACTTATAAATCACTTTGTAGATGAAGTTAAGTATTGTTGTATACCACTATTTTTAGTGATAATATTTATATCTGTTTATGTTAATAAAAATAAAGTGAAAAATAAATGATTTAGAAATTATAAAAATAGGTGTATTAGTGAGAAAATAAAATATTGTATTACGCTTCATATGTGTTAAATGCAGTTTTTCATTGTTATATTGCCTATTTTATTAGCTATTTAATCTAAAAAGTTTGATAAAATAATAATTACAGTGATAACAGTTGCACTAATAGGCTAGTGTGCAGACACGTTGATATTTAGCGTAACTTTATAAGTACTTGTCCACATAAGTAAAATGTGATATAATAGAGGCATGAGATATACAAGTGATTTAACGGACAGCCAGTGGGAAATGATAAAAGATTTTTTTCCTGTGGGCAATAAAAGTAAATATGAAAAAAGAGAACTCGTGAATGCAGTACTGTACCTTGTAAAAACAGGGTGCCAATGGAGGAACTTACCTTCTGATTTTCCAAAGTGGAAGGCTGTATCAATGTTTTACTACCGAGCACAAAAGAAGGGCACTTGGGAAGAGATACAGAGAATGTTGGTTAAGAAAACTCGAATTGAAAAAGGGAAAAACGAAAATCCTACGTACGCTTTAATAGATTCACAGTCAGCAAAAACAACCTCAGCAAGCGATGAACGCGGTTATGACGGGGGAAAAAAACGAAAGGAGGAAAGAGACATATCGTAACAGATACGATGGGGAATTTTCTTTGCGTTCATGTTCATGCTGCAAATATTCATGACACCAAGGGCGGAGTATATACTTTTGAAAAAGCGCTGTACCGCTATCCGACGATTATCGGTGGCCGTGCAGATCAAGGCTATCGAGGTACTTTTGTAAACACATTCAATTGGTTTCACAATATTAAAATAGATATATCCCTAAGAATTAAAAATGAGTTTGAAGTTCAGCCTATCCGATGGATTGTTGAGCGCACTTTCGGATGGATGACATGGTCAAGACGACTTTCAAAGGATTATGAAATTAAGACTTGTTATGAAGAAACTATGTGCATTATTTCCAATTTGCATACTCTTTTAAGGAGATTTTAAGCTATGTGGACGGGTTCTAAAATGACTATAGTCAAATTAGAGAGGTAAAGAAAATGTGAAAAAGCATAATGATGGATATCTGACACCATTTGAAAAGAGATTCAGATTGAAATAATGAGGCAGTGGTGTTACAAAAAAGCTTGACCATTACATCTTCAGGGAGGGGAACCATTATGAAAAAGAGTCCACGATGTTTGTATGAAGACGACATTGATTCATTTTTAAGTAAAGAAAGCGAATTGATATTTGGAGTGCTTTGTGAAAACTATCATGGTGATGCACTTACAACCACAAGAGAAGCTTGGATAAAGGAAATAGAAATATTGAAAGGTGCTTTAATTCAATGGAAGCACTCTGATTGTCATATAGTATTTGAGTATGATATTCCCCGTCTTGGAAAACGCATTGATATAGTGCTGCTGTTAAAAGGAATTGTTTTCTGCCTGGAATTCAAAGTTGGAGAATCAAAGATACTTGAAAATGATGTTGATCAGGTTTTGGACTATGCACTGGATTTAAAGAATTTCCATAAGTTTAGTGAAAACAGAGTTATTGTGCCTGTTCTGATTGCAACCAAGTATGAAAAAGCATCTTCTTTTATTCAGAAGTCTGCATATGACGATATGGTGGTTAATCCTTTAGTGACTGGAGAAACAGGAATTACCAAATTGATGTTTGAAGTATTAAACGTATATCCTGAAGAGCAGACTATCGATAAAAACTGGATTATTAGTCCGTATGCTCCTACACCTACGATTATTGAAGCAGCAAGAACACTGTATGAAAGTCATTCAGTTGAAGATATTACAAGACATGAGGCAGATAAGGTTTCAACAGATAAAACTATTGCATATATCCTTGATGTAATAAAAAGAAGCAAAGAAAACAGCGAGAAAAGTATTTGTTTTGTAACTGGTGTACCTGGCGCTGGTAAAACTTTAGTAGGTCTTGATGTTGCGGTAAAACAGACATATCAGGCTTCAGATATGCCTACAGATGATGAAGGAGCTGTATATTTATCAGGGAATGGTCCTTTAGTTGCCGTTTTGAATGAAGCACTTGCAAGAGATAATTATGAAAAATGCAAGGAACGCGGAGAAGGTAAAAAGTTATCGGATTCCAGACGTGAAGTAGGAAAATTTATTCAGATTATCCATCGTTATCGGGACAATATGCTTGCTAAGATAAAAAATCCCGTTGAGAACGGAATTCTTGAAATAGATCCTGAAAAAGCTGTAAAAATGCAGAGTGCAGGATACGGTGAAGTTGAGCATGTTGCAATTTTTGATGAGGCACAGCGTTCATGGACACACGCAAGACTTGCTAATTATTTAAAAAGAGGCGGAACTTATGGAAATAAGCTAAAGGTTCAAAATTTTCCTATGTCAGAAGCAGCTTTTTTGATTTGGTCATTGGATCAGAGAGAAGACTGGGCAACTATTGTTTGCTTAGTTGGAGGAGGACAGGAAATCAACACAGGTGAGGCTGGTATTTCCGAATGGATAAGAGCTTTAAATGAAACCTTTTCCCACTGGAAAGTATACATATCTCCACATTTAACCGAGGCTGAATATGCTGAGGGTAAGGTTAATGAGTTACTAAAAGATAATAAAAATGTCATCTATGCCGAGAATTTACATTTAGGTGTTTCTCTACGTTCATACAGAGCTGAAAAGCTGTCTGCATTTGTACATGCATTACTTTCCTTAGATGAAAATGCTAAGTCAATATATGCAGAAATAAAGGACAAGTATCCTGTTGTTTTAACTAGAAATATGGAAAAAGCAAAAGCATGGCTTCACAGTAAAGTAAGAGGAACTGAAAGAACAGGTGTGTTAATCAGTAAAGAATCAGCAAGATACAAGCCTTTGGGAATTCATGTATTGCTGAGTGATGATGAAAAAGCTGTGCATTGGTTTCTTGACGATAAGAAGGATACAAGATCTTCAAATTATTTAGAGGATGCAGCAACAGAAATTCAGGTTCAGGGATTGGAGCTTGATTATACTTGCTTGTTATGGGATGCGGATCTGAGATATGAAAATGGTAAATGGCATTACTATAGATTCGATACCCGAACCTGCAAAGAGTGGAGAGAATTGAAAAGCGATTCCGAAAGCAAACAGGAACGAATGCAGTATATGCTGAATGCATACAGAGTTCTTCTCACTCGTGCAAGAGCTGGTATGATTATATGCATTCCGTATGGCAATGGAAATAAAAATTCCAGTGGTTTTTGGGAAGACGAAACACGATTACCCGAATATTATGATGGAACTTATCAATACTTAAAGAGTTTAGGAATTGAGGAAATATAGAACAATAGTGAATATAGTGAATTTTGCTACTTGTTATGAAATTCCGAGTTTTACAGTCAAACAAGTATCAACAGTTCATAATGAATGTAAATACGTTTATTAGAGGCTGTTGATATTTTTTTCTGAGGCGTGGTAATTTTCGTTCCGATTAATGGTATTTATTTGCTTTTTTTATATTCTTTATTTTTATTTATGTGCGTTATGACGAATATTTAGTTGAAGGACTGTAAAACTCCCGCGTAGTGGCTGAATAGTAACGAAAATAATAAAAATATTCTGTAATTCAGTTCTTTTATTGACATATCTGATAAAATGATGTAAAATAATAATATATTAAATACGAAAATTAAAAATCATAGTATATGCCAATATAAGATGTAAAGTTATGGGGACTATGGAGAGTATCAGCTAGCTGAACATATACGGGGATTTATCGCCATGGTGTAAAACTATGACGATTATTATTTTTAGGGAGATTTAGCATGAAAAAGAATAAGAGTCTTATCGGTTATGTAATTCTGACTATAGTACTAATAAGTTCTGTAATATGCATTATTATATTTGGGAATAAAGGCACATCACTGGCTATAAACTTTGTATTTGCAATATTGATGTTTGCAGTTCTTATGAAAGCTATGGGGAGTATTAATAGATTCTGCCGCTTAATTAATGATTTAAAGAAAGGAACAGAGCATCTGGAATCATTGGGTGATACATGTATTTTGGAATTGAAGGATGTAAGTGCTATTTTCCCTTCGAATTCAAAACTGCAGGGAATGATTGAAACATATTATAAGGGAAACAAGGGTTTCGATGGAGATATAGCTGATTACATAAACGAGGATATACTCGACGAAGAAATCAACAAACATGTAACAGAACTGGCAGCAGGAGCAATGACGGGACTTGGATTGCTCGGAACATTTGTAGGCTTAATGATAGGTATTAAAGATCTTAAAATTAATCAGGATCAACTTATGGATAGTATAAAAACACTTATGGATGGTATGAAGACAGCTTTCCTCACTTCTATTTTCGGTGTTATATATTCACTTGTATTCAATACTTACTACAAGCAGGTGTATAGCTTGGGGGAAAAAGAACTTTATAATTTTTATGATGTTTTCTACGCAAAAGTTGCTTCAAATCCAGAAAATGAGAATATAAACCGGATAATTGATAATCAGCAAAGACAGTTTGAAGAATTTGAAAAGTTACCAGTTACAATGGCTACGGTTCTTGCTGAAGAAATCAACAAGGTGTTTGCACCTACAGTAAATAAAATGGACACATTAATGGAGCAGTTCGTATCCGTTGCAACAAGTAATCAACAGGAAAGTCTTGGGATACTCGTAAACTCTTTTGTTGACAGCATGAATGAAATTCTCAATGGTAAATTTGTTCTGCTCGGAGAGACTCTTGAAAAAACCAGTGAGTTTCAGACAGCAAATTTTGAAATGATGGATAAGGTTGTTAATACAATATCATCTCAGACAAGTCATCTCTCAGAATTAAATGAGAGTATAGAAAAATCCCTTGAAAATATTCAGAATTACGAATCTCAGATAGAAAGATTCAATGACAGCATAATAAATCATAATAATGAATCTCACAGACTTATTTCTGAAGTACTTGAATCTCAGAATAGTACCCATGCTGCAGTTCAGAATTTTACTGAAAACATAACAGACGCAACATCATATATTAATCAGGTTAAGGATGTAATTGATGCATTTTCCAGCAAGAGTGTTGAGATTATCAATTATAATGCTTCAAAACTTGAAAAGATAAACGATGATAACGCAGAAACAATAAGCAGATACTGTGACCAGACAAATAATGCTATTACAGCTCTTAGTAGCCAGGTTAAAGAATTCACTGCAATTTCTGGAAATCTTATTAATGAAATTAAGACAGTCGGAAGCAGAATACACACTGAATGTGATGGACTTGAAAGTTCACTTGGTTCGTCACTTAATTCAACATTTAAAGTGTTTGATGAAAATCTTGCAGAAATCACAACTCATCTTAATTCTTCTATCAGGGAAATGCAGGAGCTTGTTGACAGATTACCGCGTGATCTTTATATTAGTATCGGTAAACTCAGAGAAAGTATGGATAACTGCGTTTCTCTTCTCAATGATTATAGTGGATCCAGAGAGGATGAATGATTATGAAGGTGAAAAGAAGACATCGTAAAAAAAGTGGGGAGCAGGTAAACTACTGGCAGTCCTATTCTGATCTCATGGCTGCTATGCTCCTGATGTTTATGCTTATTACACTTGCTATTTCTCTTAAAGCAAATATGGATTTTGAAAATGATATGAAGGAAAGGGATATATATGAGGCACAGCTTGAAGAAAACGAGCGTCTAAGGCAGGAAGACGAAAAGGTAATGAAGGAGCAGGAGAAAAAGATTAACGACTTAATCGGAATCAAGGCTCAGATTATCGAAGAACTCAGTGCTGCGTTTTCTGATGTTGATCTTACAGTTAAAATTGATAATAACACGGGTTCGATTACTTTTGCATCGAGTGTCTTATTTGGATATGATGATGCTCAGATTAAAGAATCCGGTGAAGCATTTCTGAATGAGTTTCTGCCGATATATGTTAATAGCATCCTTAATGAGAAGTTTAAGGATTATGTTTCTGAAATAATCGTTGAAGGTTATACAGATGATCAGGGTGAATTTATCTATAACCTTGAATTGTCTCAGAAAAGAGCTTTTTCAGTGTCGAAGTATTGTCTGGAACATCCTCAGATATTCGATAATTCAGTTGATTTCGAACATTTGAAATCTATTCTGACAACAAATGGGAAGTCAATGAGTAATCTTATTAGAGACGAAAACGGGAACGTTGATGCTGATGCTTCAAGACGTGTTGAATTTAAATTCAGACTAAAAGACGATGAAATGATAAATGAGATGAAGAATATTCTGGAAATTAAAAATGTTGAATAGGAGGGATGATATTGAAAGTACTTATTAATTTTGAACCGATGAAGCTTATATCTGCTTGCGCACAAATAAGAAAAGAATATAAGGATAAGTACGATTACAAAAATCCTCCGTCCGGTCATCTTGAGGCGCTTGTTAGTGAAATTTCAAGGATAGGTATATCATCTCTTGAGAATTATGCTATGATGCTCAAAGATTATGACGTGAATTATCTTGCATATCATTTACCAAAAGAAGAAAACATCATTATTAACAGTAAAATAATGAAAATAATTATGTTCAGACTTTCAGAGGAAGTATTTAATGTTTACTTTACCTCATGGCAGAAGCATTATAATTATCTGAGTAATAATCTTGGAACCAAGAATCTATTTACACTTTCAGATAAAGATGTTGACAGAACTTCATTTCTTCCTGAAAGAATATATAATTCAGAACTTCGTTCAAAGATGTTATTAAATCCAATTGATGAGATTTTTTCCGGATATGTATCACAGGTTTCCGACAGAATGGACAGTGAAGTGTCAGAAATTCTTTCAGTAATTTTTTTAATTAATCCTTCAAGTGTTCTTGGAATAAATATACTTAAAAAAATATATCTATTCTGTTCTGAAAAGCATCTTCTAAAAACATCGGATCTTGAATTGTGTAACATTGCAAATTCCTATATGCTTGATGAAAAGATAAAATTCTTCATTAACTTTGTTACAAAGGTTAACTCGTCAAATTACAGAAATTATCTGAAACTTGCGGATGTAGCAAGAACATTCTTTAATAACAGCGTATACAAGCTTGATAATTTTGAAACTCCAGTAAAAATAGAATTTCATATGTGGTTCAGTCTTCTTGATATTGATAAAATATTTGGTGAAGATGACAGAGGACGTTTCTGGAAAGCCAGGGCTATTGAAAATAATGCAATAAGAGTTGAGAAAAAAAGTCTTTTTGATATGGTAGTTATGTATTTTGAGAAATTTGTAACTACGGAATTCTTAAATAAGTCCGACGGACCAATTTATATTGTGTCCAATGAAGAATTTTATGCTAAGCTGAAAAGTATTATTAACAGAGCATCCAGTAAGGCAGATTTAAAATCCAGACTGTATAATCAGTATAAATATACTAACAGCAGAATCCAGCATAAAGGAGACTGGAGAAACAATGCTAGAATTATGATAAACTATCTCAACAGCAGAAAAGTAAGTGGGGAATGAGAATGAGTAAATTTTCAAGGGGTACTATGGTACAACTTGCATCGGATACATGTGTTGAGGGTGCGATAATTGAGGTAGATGAAACAGGTGTAGAAACATCCTATGATGTTTTTATTGGTTCCAAAGGAACGAAGACATATTATGAATCACAGCTTGTTGAAAAGAAGTCCGATGATTCATTTATAAGTGTTGATAAAAGTGCTTTTCATGCGACGATAACTGCTGCTTTAATAAGAAATCCGTCGCTTTCATCACTGTATTCTATAAATTCAGCGAAAATAGATTTTATTCCGCATCAGTTTAGACCGGTTCTTAAATTTATACGCGCTGACAGACCGAGACTCTTAATTGCTGATGGTGTTGGTGTAGGTAAAACAATTGAAGCTGGTCTTATACTTCGTGAGATGAAGGCAAGAAGAAATATTGAATCAGTTTTAATCATATGTCCACGTCCGCTGATTACAGAGCAGAAGTGGGAAAATGAAATGAAGCGTTTTGATCAGACAATTGAACCACTTAACGGAGAAATGTTAAGACACTGCCTTAAGGAAACAGAAAAGAATGGTGCTTGGCCTGAAAAATACAGCAAAGCGGTTGTTCCGTTTTCACTTTTTGATGAAAGAAATGTTCTTGGGAAGGCTTCATCAGACATATCACTTTTACAGATGGATACCCCCCCTAAGTTTGACCTGGTTATAGTTGACGAAGCGCATCATATTAGAAATCCTAAAACATTTGCATATGCTGCTGTAAAGCAGTTCTGCGATAATGCTGAAGCTGTGGTGTTTCTTACGGCTACACCAGTTCAGCTTGAATATGATGATCTTTATGTTATGATGAATCTACTTAGACCAGATTTAATAATTAATAAAGATACGTTCCACAATATGGCGGATCCTAATGAGTTTATTAATAAGGCAGCTGCAGTTATCAGAAATAAAAAAGATAACTGGGAAAATGAAGCGCTTGAAGCTCTAAATTATGCCTTCGATCAGACCAACTGGGGAAAACTTGTACTTTCAAAGAATCCGGTTGCCGAAAGTATTATTACAACACTTGTAACAGGAAATATATCAGATGATAACAGAGTAAAACTTATATCTGATGTTGAAAATCTTCATACGTTTTCAAATCTGATTAGTCGTACCAGAAGAAGAGATATCGGAGAATTCACTTTACGTAAAGCAACTACTGTTACTGTTGATTTTACACCGGAACAAAAGAAACTTCATGATGAGATTCTTAAAATCACCCATGAGATTCTGTCTACTGTTCATTGTACGAATAATACCAAATTTATGATGACAACAATTCGCAGACAGACAGCATCCTGTCTGTTTGGATTAGTTCCGCTTCTGAGAGACATTCTTAGTAAGCATGTCGATGAAATAATAGATGAGCTTTATATTGAAGATGATATAATTGATGAAGAAAATGATAGCAGAGTTCTGCATGATGAAGTGATAGAAAGAATAAACCGTATTGTAGAGTATGCTGAGAATATGTCTGAATATGACCCGAAGCTTATCAGGCTTGTTGAGATTATTAATGAAAAACAGAAATCAGAAAAAAATAAGATAATGATTTTCAGTTCATTCAGGCATACATTAAAATATCTGTATGGTAAGCTTAAAGGCGAAGGATTGCGCGTCGGATTGATCCATGGCGATATTCCTGATGAAGAACGACGTGAATTAAGACAGCGTTTCGAATATGACGGAGAAAATTCTTATGCACTTGATATACTTCTGTTTTCAGAAGTAGGTTGTGAAGGGCTTGACTATCAGTTCTGTGACTGTATGGTTAATTATGATTTGCCGTGGAATCCAATGAGGATTGAGCAGAGAATAGGCCGAATAGATCGTAACGGACAACACAGTGAGAGTATTTCAATTTTTAATATGGTTACTCCTGGTACTGTTGACTATGATATATATGATCGATGCACAAGCAGAATCGGCGTATTCAAGCAGTCGATAGGTGACTGTGAAGAAATCCTGGGTTCACTTTCTTCTGATATTATTAAAATTGTGGAAAATACCACAATGAATGATGAGGACATTAAAATTAAACTTCAGCAGCTTGCTGATAATAAGCTCAGACTTGTTCAGGAACAGATACAGCTTGAGGACAAGCAGAAAGATTTGTTTGGCATTCGCGTTCCGGAGAATTCATTTAAAAAAGATGTTGAAAATGCAACAAATTACTGGCTTTCTCCGGTAGCTGTACTTAATATGATTCGCTTATATCTGAAAGAGCAGATAGATAATGAAAAAGAATATATAACAGGAGAAAAGGCTGTTAAGGATTTAAGACTTTCTCAGAATGCCAAAAATATACTTCTTGCAGATTTTGAAGCATGTAATTTCCCGAAAACTTCTGAAAATAAAGATTGGGAAAGAATTCTTAAGTCGGCAAATACGCACATACCTGTTACATTTATACCTGAATCGGCAGGAAAGGATAAAAATGTTACACTTATTACTCTCGCCCATCCGCTTGTAAAACAGGCTGCAATGTATTTTACAGATAGCAAAAAGTCTGTTACAGTTTTCAAAGTTTCATCTGATAAGATAGAAAAGGGGATGTATCCCTTTATCATGTATCAGTGGATGTATTCCGGTGAGCGTGAAGATCTTGTGCTTAAGCCCCTGTGCAGTAGCTCAGCAGTGAACAAGTATCTTCTGGAGCTTCTTGCAAACAGTGAGGACAGTACGCAAAATATAAGAATTAATGATACTTTGTGGGATGACATTGAATCAGTTCATCACAATCTGTGGGAAAGGGAACTTCAGCAGCATAGACTGAATACATCGGATCTTATAAATTACAAGCTTGGAACTTTGACAACGAGTCATCAATCAAGACTTACATTTATCAAAGAGCAGATTCGTAAAGCAAATAACAGTAAAATCCGTATGATGCGTGAGGCGGAGCTTAGAAATGCTAATATTGATTTTGAACGTAGAAAAAACAGGCTTGAACAGACAATGACGAAAGTAGATATTGTTGTATCTAAGTTATCATATGGTGTTCTAATTGTTGAGTAATATAAAATTGAATCAGTTATTATCTTAATCCGCGGAAAACATTTGTTGTCCGTGGATTATTTTTAACAAAACTAATGATCCCATAATAATACTATACAAAGCAATGAGAAACTTGTTGTTTAACACGCTAATTTTTGGCCTATTTTGCTTAAAAATATTTACATATTTATGTGATTATGATATAATATACATAAAATTCGAGTACAAGTAAATTTTGAAATAGGGGAACAAAAAATGAAAAAAATTGATACATTCACAAACCAATATTCTATATCCAAAACACTTCAATTTAAACTAATCCCGGTTGGTAAAACTGAAGAGTGCTTTAACTCAATGAAAATGCTTGAAGAAGATGAAGAAAGAGCGAAAAACTATATAAAAATGAAAGGATATATGGATGAATATCACAAGGTTTTTATTGAAAGAGTTTTGAGTAAATTTAATTTCAAAAACAATAAATATCAAATTTCTGATTATGCCGTATTATTTTATAAAAACAGTAAAACTGATGCAGATATTAAGATTATGAATGAAATGGAAAGTTGCTTCCGTAAAGAAATTTCTGTAGCTTTAAAAGGTGATTACGAATATAAGGATCTTTTCAAAAAGGAATTTATTCGTGAACTTCTGCCGAAGTATCTAAAAAATGAAGAAGATCTAAAAGTAGTAAATCAATTCAGGGACTTCACAACATATTTTACAGGATTCTGGCAAAATAGGGAGAATATATATATTCAGGAAGAAAAATCGACCAGTATTGCATATAGATGTATAAATGATAATCTTCCGAAATTTCTTAATAACATAAAGGTATTTAATACAATTGCACCTGTACTTGCAGATAAAATTGATATTCTTAATAAGGACATGTCTGGTTTATATCAGTTTGAAGTAAAAGATTTATTTACAAGCAGCTTTTTTGAAATAGTTTTGTCACAAAGCGGTATAGATATGTACAATCAATTTATTGGTGGATATTCGAATTCTGATGGAACAAAAATACAGGGATTAAATGAGCATATAAATTTATATAATCAGAAAATTGCAAAAGCAGACAAAAAACTAAAACTTCCAAAGCTTGTTCCTCTTTACAAGCAAATACTAAGTGACAAAGATGCTGTTTCTTTTTTACCTGAAAAATTCGAGAATGATTCAGAAGTATTAAAAAGCATAGATGACTTTTATTGCCATTTAATAGACAATGATATAATAGAAAAAGCAGCAAACCTTTTTGAAAATCTTAGCGAATTTGATACCCATGGAATTTATATTTTAGCAGGACTACCGATAACTTCAATTTCGCAAGCTGTATTTAAAAGCTGGAGCATGGTATCGGATGCTTGGTATGAAGAGTATAAAGTGCTTAATCCGATAAAAAAGCAAAGCCCTGAAAAATATGCTGAAGAAATGAAAGAAGCATATAAGAAGATTAAAAGCATGTCCCTCTATGATATTGAAAAGTACGGAATTTCAGGCAAACTTCTGACATATATCAGTGAGGTATTTAAGCAACATTTGAAATCAATATACAAAGCTTATGATTCAGCAAAAGCTCTCTTATCATCTGCGTATCCTTCAGATAAAAAGCTTGTTTCAGATGAAGCGTCAATTGTACTTATAAAAAATCTTCTTGATTGTCTTAAAGAACTTGAAAAAGAAATGAAAATATTTTGTGGTACAAGCAAAGAGACAGAGCGGGATATGTCTTTTTACGGGCAGTTTACTCCTCTTTATGAAGAAATTCATTCTTTAGATAAGTTATATGATAAAGTTCGAAACTATGTTACACAAAAGCCTTATTCAAGAGATAAAATAAAATTGAATTTTCAAAACCCACAGTTACTTGGAGGATGGGATAAGAATAAAGAAAGAGACTACCGAACAACTATTTTATGCAAAGACGGATTGTATTATCTGGCAATTGTAGATAAACACGATACAAAAGTCTTACAAGATGATGTTATTGTGCATTATAAGAAATCACCTTTGTTCCACAAAATGGAATACAAGCTTCTTCCTGGTCCAAACAAAATGCTTCCAAAAGTTTTCTTTGCTAAAAGCAATATTGATTATTATTCACCAAGCCAAGATATACTTAGAATAAGGAATGATGAAACTTTTAAAAAAGGAGACAAATTTAATTGTGATGACTGCCATGCATTAATAGATTTTTTCAAAGCATCAATTGACAAGCATCAAGACTGGAGAAAATTTGGATTTGTTTTTTCCGATACAGAATCGTATGCTGATATTTCTCAGTTTTATCGTGAAGTAGCTAATCAGGGATTCAGTATAACATATACGGATGTTTCGGAAGAGTATATAACAGAGCTGATTAATAATGGCAAAATATTTCTTTTCCAGATTTATAGCAAAGATTTTTCTCCATATTCTCATGGCACACCAAACATGCATACCATTTATTTTAAAGAATTATTTGAAGCGGAAAATCTTTCTGATGTTGTTTACAAGCTTGATGGTGGTGCTGAAATGTTTTACCGTAAACCAAGCATTAAAAAGTGTGAAAAGCCAACCCATCCTGCAAATGTTCCAATCCAGAATAAAAATCACAACAATCCGAGAAAAATGAGCGAATTCAGTTATGACTTAATAAAAGATAAGCGTTTCACTGAAAGACAATTTTCGCTTCATCTTCCAATAACTTTGAATTTCAAAGCTAATGGTAATGAGTACATAAACCCTCTTGTTAGACAGGCTCTTAGAAAAAGTGACAACAATTACGTTATAGGAATTGACAGAGGCGAAAGAAACCTTTTATATGTCTGCGTAATTGATGATAATGAAAAAATAGTTTATCAAAAATCACTAAACAATATTGTGTATAAAAATGAGAAAAATAATACGGAATATAAAGTTGATTATCAGGAACTTCTTGACAGCAAGGAAAAAGGAAGAGACAATGCACGCAAAAAATGGAAGTCAATTGAAAATATAAAAGAGCTCAAAGAAGGTTATTTAAGTGCTGTTGTAAACGAAATATGCAAGCTTATTGTTGAATATGACGCCGTTGTTGTAATGGAAAACCTTAACAGAGGGTTTAAAAACGGCAGATTCAAGGTTGAAAAACAAGTATATCAGAAATTTGAAAATATGCTTATCAGTAAGCTGAATTATCTCGTTGATAAAAAACTTCCACATAATGAAAAAGGAGGACTTCTTAACGCTTATCAGCTGACAAATAAGGCAGATAAGCTTGACAATGCAACTCAGAACGGCTTTATTTTCTATATCCCTGCATATCTTACAAGTAAAATTGATCCAACAACTGGTTTTGCTGATTTGCTACATCCAAGGTATAAAAGCGTAGACAGCAGTATAGAATTTTTATCGAAATTTGATGATATTTTATTTCTGGAAGATGAAGAAATGTTCGCCTTCAAAATTAATTATGATAAATTTGAAAGATGTTCAATATCATATAAAAAAGAGTGGACTGTATATTCAAATGGTGAACGTATAAAAACATTCAAAAATCCTGAGAAAAATAATGAATGGGATAACAGCATTGTTGTACTTACGGAGGAATTTAAAAATCTGTTTGCTGAATATAAAATAGATATAACACAAGATATTAGGCAGCAGATAATTAATCAGAGTGAAGCTGATTTCTTTAAGAAAATCATGAAGCTTATGGAACTTACACTTCAAATGCGTAACAGCATTACAGGAGACAAAGAAACAGATTATCTGATTTCTTCTGTTAAGAATGCTGACGGAAAATTCTATTGCAGTGATGATTATAGTTATGAAAATGCACCTTTACCGGCAAACGCAGATGCTAATGGTGCATATAATATAGCGAGAAAGGGATTATGGGCGATAAACCAAATACGAAATGCTGATGAATGTGAATATACCAAAACAAGTATTTCTATAAAAAATGATGAATGGTTAAAATACGCTCAGAAAAACAATGAATGAATATCCGATTACAATAACAAATCTTAATGATTTTATATTTTGCCCTGTTTCTATATATTTTCATAATCTTGATTCTGATACAGATAAAATGCAGTATCAGGATGAATGTCAGATTAATGGAACGGCAGCACACTCTAAATCAGATTCAGCAGTATACTCAACAAAAAAGAGTATGCTGCAAGGAATCTCGATATATTGTGAAGAATATAATTTATTTGGTAAAATTGATACCTTTGATATTTCTAAAGGCACATTGACTGAACGAAAAAAATGTATAAAGAATATTTATGACGGATATGTTTTTCAAATATATGCACAATACTTTGCCTTAACTGAAATGGGGTATAATGTCAAACAGTTGTGTCTGTACAGCATGGATAATAATAAAAAATATCTGATAAAACTTCCAAGTGAAGATATTGATATGCTCCTAAAATTTGAAAATGTAATACAAGATATAAAAAAATTTTCAATGGGTAATTTTGTTCAGGAAAACAAGGAAAAATGTCATAAATGTATATATGAACCGTTATGCTCATATTCAAAAGAAAAGGAGTAACTTATGCTCACAACATCAGATTTTGCAAAAAAACAATTAGCTGTTGTATTTTGCAATGAAGGTGAAAAAATGGCTCTTAACAACAGTAATTTTGTTGTTAAGAACTCTGATGGTAAGATTAAGTTTCAATGCTCATGTTATAGGATTTTCCTAATATATGTTATAGGACATTGTAGCATAACAACACCATTAATGCAGGCTTCTAAAAAGTTTGGCTTCTATTTTGCCTTAATGTCTCCCGGTTTCAGATTATATAATGTTATAGGCGCTGAAAAAAATGGAAACACAATGCTTCATAGAAAGCAATATAATTATTCATCGCTTGATATAGCTATTCATATTACACAGAATAAAATTTTGAATCAACTATCTGAATTAAAGAATATTCGCAATAAAAGCGATTATACAAAAGATGGAATATGCAAAATAGAGTCATATTATAATAGTTTATTGCAAGCTAAAACACTTAATGAAATTATGGCATATGAAGGCTTATCATCTAAAATATATTTCAAATGCCACTTTAATAATGTACCATGGAAAGGCAGGCAGCCGAGATTAAAAAGGGATTATATAAATTCTGCCCTTGACGTTGGATATACAATACTATTTTCATTTATTGATGCTATTCTAAGCAGTTATGGCTTTGATACATTCGCTGGAGTAATGCATACAGAATTTTATATGAGGAAATCACTTGTCTGCGATATTGTTGAACCATTCAGAACAATTATCGACCACGAGTTAAAAAAAGCAATTAATCTTAAGCAAATTAAAGAAGATGATTTTATTTTTATGAATAATCAGTATAAGCTGAAGTTTGAAGAATCGCCAAAATATTCCAGAATATTTATATCTGCATTACTTGAAAGAAGAAATGAAATTTTTCTGTATATTCAGTCATATTACAGAGCTTTTATGAAAGAACTGCCAATATCAGAATATCCGATATATCAAAAAGGAGAATGAATGATAATAATCAGTTACGATATTTCAAACAACAAAAAAAGAGCAAAATTCAATAAGTATATAAAACAATATGGGCATATGCTTCAATATTCCGTATACGAAATTGATAATAGCGAACGCATTTTGAATAATATAATCTCTGACATCAAAAATAAATTCACAAAAATGTTCGATGATGAAGACAGTATTTATATTTTCAATTTAAGCAAAAATTGCAATGTGGAGAAATTTGGCTATGCTAGACATGAAGATGAGGATTTATTTATTATTACTTGATTACCATTTGAAAATATAGTATAATTATATTGCACTATTAAGTAAATGCAAACCTTAGACTTAATAACGTTAAATTTTTTGCAGGAGCTGATAAATGTGTTTTTTCTTGTTTATATTAAACAAATAAGTACATGTTTTTACGTATGTTATGAAAGAATATAACAACGTTAGGGTTTAACAGTTCCTTATAATTTCTACTATTGTAGATCTTAAATGATGATACTGGCACCATCATGTTTAACAGTTCCTTATAATTTCTACTATTGTAGATAAGCAACGCTTTCTTTATTGCCTGATTAGTTTAACAGTTCCTTATAATTTCTACTATTGTAGATTCACTTAGCAATTTCCTCGCTTCCTTTGTTTAACAGTTCCTTATAATTTCTACTATTGTAGATGTTTGCTCTTTTTCTTGCTTCACTTAGGTTTAACAGTTCCTTATAATTTCTACTATTGTAGATCCGTTTGTATTTTTCATAGTATATCCTGTTTAACAGTTCCTTATAATTTCTACTATTGTAGATCTCCTTTCGTTTTAAAGCCACTCACAAGTTTAACAGTTCCTTATAATTTCTACTATTGTAGATAAAACAAGGTAACATCTTTGAAATAATGGTTTAACAGTTCCTTATAATTTCTACTATTGTAGATTGCATAAAAACCTGACTCCAGTATTGATGTTTAACAGTTCCTTATAATTTCTACTATTGTAGATATGATACGATTAGGATCACGTCCAAAGTTTAACAGTTCCTTATAATTTCTACTATTGTAGATATATACTTGATTATTGTACTGCAACGTGTTTAACAGTTCCTTATAATTTCTACTATTGTAGATAATGACGGTGATACTGTATGTATTATAGGTTTAACAGTTCCTTATAATTTCTACTATTGTAGATAAAAAATTCAATGACATGGTTCGCTCTGTTTAACAGTTCCTTATAATTTCTACTATTGTAGATAAAAGCATTTTATAAATCCGCTCGATGGTTTAACAGTTCCTTATAATTTCTACTATTGTAGATACAGTTCACACAATTCGTTCAAAAATGTTTAACAGTTCCTTATAATTTCTACTATTGTAGATCCTTCCCTGAGATTGTCCTGTTATATGTTTAACAGTTCCTTATAATTTCTACTATTGTAGATCTGATAGTCTCGGGTGTAAATGTAAAGGTTTAACAGTTCCTTATAATTTCTACTATTGTAGATCAGGATGCATTTGATGTCTTTATTGCTGTTTAACAGTTCCTTATAATTTCTACTATTGTAGATGGAGCGGAAATTATCTGAGATAACCGGTGTTTAACAGTTCCTTATAATTTCTACTATTGTAGATCAGAAACGAGAAACTCCCCTTCTATCTCGTTTAACAGTTCCTTATAATTTCTACTATTGTAGATTAATCAATGTATTCTCGCTAGTTGTCAGGTTTAACAGTTCCTTATAATTTCTACTATTGTAGATAACGATACACTACTTTGCAGCGGCTGTATGTTTAACAGTTCCTTATAATTTCTACTATTGTAGATATGCTGTGAACGATTTCCCGCACTCACGTTTAACAGTTCCTTATAATTTCTACTATTGTAGATTATAAAGCTGACTCTGTATATGGAGGTTTAACAGTTCCTTATAATTTCTACTATTGTAGATAGATTATCCAAATCGCTGTAAGCTTGTTGTTTAACAGTTCCTTATAATTTCTACTATTGTAGATTGCATTGGAAGATGCAGAGAATATGGAGTTTAACAGTTCCTTATAATTTCTACTATTGTAGATATAGTGATTAAACCAAAATATCATCAGGTTTAACAGTTCCTTATAATTTCTACTATTGTAGATAACAATGGTGAAGTATTAATTAAGTTGTTTAACAGTTCCTTATAATTTCTACTATTGTAGATAATAAAACAGCATTCATCGTTGTATATTGTTTAACAGTTCCTTATAATTTCTACTATTGTAGATTTTCAAAGTTCAATGTTCTCTCGTTTGTTTAACAGTTCCTTATAATTTCTACTATTGTAGATTCAAGGATTTTAATTTGTCGGTTAATTTGTTTAACAGTTCCTTATAATTTCTACTATTGTAGATATTGTTCGTACTGCATAGTTCATTTGTGTTTAACAGTTCCTTATAATTTCTACTATTGTAGATAACCAGTAAATCCGGCTTGGGATATAGATGTTTAACAGTTCCTTATAATTTCTACTATTGTAGATAATAAAGAGGAAATAGAAATATCAGAAGTTTAACAGTTCCTTATAATTTCTACTATTGTAGATAATATGGTTCATGGAATGCAAAGGAAGTTTAACAGTTCCTTATAATTTCTACTATTGTAGATCTGTTTTTGATGATATTTATTCTGGTCGTTTAACAGTTCCTTATAATTTCTACTATTGTAGATCGTTTCACCCGGATCTAAAATTATGCTGTTTAACAGTTCCTTATAATTTCTACTATTGTAGATCTTAGATAAACCGCTGTATGAGACAAACGTTTAACAGTTCCTTATAATTTCTACTATTGTAGATTATGTTCTTATTATAGCATAGATTTGTTTAACAGTTCCTTATAATTTCTACTATTGTAGATATTTTGAAAGGGAATGATTATGATGACGTTTAACAGTTCCTTATAATTTCTACTATTGTAGATTTTTAGTAGCATTTTATATAATGATTCGTTTAACAGTTCCTTCTCTTCTGATTTTTGATGTAGTGGAACTTGAAAGAGGTATTTCAGCAGAACTGAAAAGTGAAATCGAAAAGGATGGAGTAACGATATATGAAAAAATTTGATAATTTTTCAAAATGTCTTGATATACTGAAATCTGCTGATTTTAAGCTTGCAGATGAAAACGATATATACCGGACCGGTATATTAGGGCAGTTTAATCTTACTTTTGAACTTGCATGGAAAGCATTGCAGCAACATTAAAAATACACGGTGTATCAGAAGCAGAAACGGGTTCTCCAAGGGAAATACTTCAGACAGGATATAAGCATGGATTTATTGATGATTCAGATGTCTGGCTTGCCATGCTGAAGAAACGCAGTTTATATGTGCATATTTATGATGAGAATGAAGTTGACGAGATGCTCCTGATGATTAGAAACAGCTTTATTTCTGCATTTATAAAACTTGAAAAAACACTTGGTGAAAAAATAAAAGAAACAGAAGAAAACTGGAATTAAAAATTTCAAATCAAGAGCATCGGGTCATAATTTCTCCAAAACAATATTTAAACTGTAATAAATGAGGAGCCGTATTCGACTCCTTTTGCTATTTAAAAATCTATTCATCTGAACCCTCAGGTGCAGACTGAAAGGAAAAAAGATATAATGAGTAAATCAGGTATGAAATTTCATCCTATTCCGGAAACAAGCTATTTATCAGCACAGAATACATCAATGTATCGGACAATAATGAGAATACTGTATAACGAAAAGGAAATGTTGAATTCCCAGATGAGTTCAGAAGAGATTTGTACAAAGCTCAGGGAATATCATGACTTTGAAAATACGGATAACGAGCAGGTAAAATCAGCTCTTGTACAGCTCACTGCATGGGAAAACGTAATTCCGATGCAGGATCCCAGAAAGGTCAGTACTATTGAAGAATACAAGAATAAGCAGTACAGATACTCAATTTCAGAGCGGGCTGTAGTAATAGAGAGAATGACAATAGAGCTTGAAAATATGACATCTGAAAGTAATGCACTTTCATCTTCACTCCTTGTAAGAATCAGTGAGGCTTCATGCCGCATTGATGAGATTCTCAGGATGAAAAAGCTTTCTGATATCAATGACTGGTGGAAAAATTTCCAGAGTGACTTCAGGAGACTGAATCAGAGCTATTCGGACTATCTGCATACATTTTACTCTGTAAAAGGCGAAAAGCTTATGAAGTCAATTGATTTTATTATTTACAAGGATAAGTTTATTCAGTATCTCAGAGATTTTATAAGATTTCTTCAGAAATATTCCGAGATGATATCTGTAAGACTGAAGGAGATGGGAAATGAGAAAACCGAACGTCTTATAAATCTTATTGCTGAAAGCGAAATTGATATTCCGCGTACCGGAACAGAACCGCCTGACAGAGAGCGTATATCAGCTCATATAAGGGAACAGTGGCATGCTATATACTCATGGTTTGTATCTGAAAACGGGAAACGCTCCGTGTGCGAAACAGCAATGGAGTATACAAATGAAATTATCAGAAAGATACTCAATGATGCTGTAATGCTTATGCAGCTGCAGAATGCAGTTATAAGCAGAAAGCAGGATTACCGAAAATATATGAGCCTTTTTGCTCAATGTGAAAGTACCGATGAAGCACACTGTCTTTCAGCCCATATCTTTGGTGCAATGAATACGCTGCACTACAGATTTAACAGCGAAAGGACAAGCGACAGTATTCACGACAGCATTACAGACAGTGCTCCACAGGTGTTTGAGATAAGGCCTCGCACAAGGGTATATAAGCCGCGCATAAAATCAGAGGGATTTTACAGCAAGGCACTTGAAAAAGCAGGAAGCAGAGAAAAACATATAAGGAATATCGAAGAAGAACAGAAGCTTATTGAAAGCTATATAAAAGACGGTGCAATAAATCTTGAGGAATTATCTGAAAAGGTCATTCCCGGACAGCTCAGGAAAACGCTTCTGAAATGGATTTCATCATCCCGGCAGAACAAAGTATGGTCCGGTATGACTGACTTCGGTCGAAGATTCAGTATTGCTGCAACCGGTACGAGGATAACACTGAAATGTACGGACGGAGACCTTGTTATGCCGGGATATATTATAAGATTTGAGGAAATGCAGAATGGATGAATTCATAAAATTAATGGATGAATTCTGGATAATCAGAGAAAAATCCCACGATGATTATTATCGTATAAAAAGAATCCTGGATACCGAAACCAGAAATTTCTTTCATAAATATCCTGACTGGAGAATAGTGCAGAACAACAAGCTTATTAAGCTTGAAAAAATACCTGCAGAAGCTGCTCCGTTCATGGGAATAACGGAATTTGAAAGCACTCTTGACTACTGCCTTCTTTGTGCTCTTCTGATTTATCTTGATGACAAATCAGAGGGAGAACAGTTCCTTTTAACAGAGCTTATAGAAAGCGTAGACAGAATAGCCGGAGATGTGGTTAAAATTAATTTTACATCATATTCAGACAGAAAATCACTGGTAAGGGTGCTGAGATTTGCACAGGATAAGGATTTATTAAGAATCTCGGAAGGTTCACTTGAAAATGCCGCAAATGATAAAAATGCGGAAATACTTTATGAGAACACCGGATATTCGATGTATTTCTCTGTTTATCATGATAATGATATTTCGGAAATATCGGGTTACAGAGATTTTGAAAAATATGATGAAAATGATTCACACAAGGCTAACCGCGTTTACAGAAGACTTATGCTTCAGCCTGCAATGTACTGGGATAATCAGTCAGATCCCGACAGCATATATCTGAAAAATTTCCGCTCGTCTGTTTCGAGACATCTTGAAAAATATCTTGACGGAAGGCTTGATATTTATAACGGAGCATCGTTTTATCTTATGACACCTGATAAAAAGTACGGGGATATTTTCCCTTCTGATAAGATGATTTCAGGGATTGCAGCGCTTATTTGCAGTGAGCTTATTGATTCCGGAATACATCAGTTTTCTGATGTTGAAAAATTTTACGGATTTACTGAAAAATGCAGAGAAAAGTACACCAGCGGATTCAGTAAAGAATACAGGGAAATGTCTGCTGAAAAATTTCATAATCAGATTTATGAATATATGAAGTCATGGATGTTCATAGAGGAGACAGACGGAATTATAAATATTCATGACGGAGCTTTTCTTTCATACGGAAAGTATCCTTCTGATTTTAAAAACACAACGGAGGCATAACATGGAAAGATGGAAAATGAACCGCTTTGGATTTGTAAATTTCTGGGTGTATGACGATGAGGTATTTCCTCTCAGGGATGGAAAAATACTTCTGAGAGGTTCAAACGGATCCGGTAAATCAATAACTACCCAGAGTTTTATTCCGTATATACTTGATGGTGACAGGCAGCCTTCAAGACTTGATCCTTTCGGCAGCAAAGACAGGAAGATGAGCTTTTATCTGCTTGACGACAGAGGAAATGAAAAAGAGGATAGTACCGGTTATCTGTATCTGGAATTTGTAAAGCCTCAGAGTCAGCAATACCGTACTATAGGAATAGGACTCCATGCAAGAAAAGGCGGAACTATGAATACCTGGGGTTTCTGTATCCTTGACGGAAGGAGAATAGGTTATGATTTCAGCCTGTACAGAAATGTCGGCGGTAAGAATATTCCCCATGATATGCGCAGACTTAAGGAGGAAATCGGCACTAATAATCTGTTTACTGAAAAAATGTCAGAATACAAGGCTATTGTGGCAAAAAACATATTCGGTATTTCTCCGGAAAATATCACAGACTACGACAACCTTACCGATATTCTGATTAAAACACGTTCCTCAAAGCTTGCCTCAAAAGAAAATCTGAAACCGGCACAGCTTTATGATGTACTGAATGAATCAATGAAAACTCTTTCTGACGAAGAGCTGAGACCAATGGCAGAGGCAATGAACCGTATTGAAGAAATACACGAAAAAATAGAAGATGCACAGAGAGCACTTGCCGAATCAAAACATATATGTGCGGAATATAAAAGATATAATTCGTATATTTTATGGAATAAATCAAGAAGGTATATGAAAAAACATAAGGATGCATCTGAACTCAGGAAAAAAGTTTCTTCACTTGAAAAAGAAATCAATGAAACCATAGCACTTAATAAAGAAGCAGAAGAGAAAATTGAAAAACACAGTATCATTCTTTCAGACTGTAAACGTGAAAAGGAAAGTCTTGATTTTACAGATATCGATGCAAGAATCAGCCAGAAGCAGAGAGCAGAAATTTCACTTCAAAGTTCAAAGAAAGAAGAAGAAAAAAAAAATAAGCAGCTTGATGAGAAGAAAGATCAGATAAGAAGAAAATACGCTGAGAAAAAGAAACTCGATAATACTCTTGAAGACATCAGATATGAGCTGGAAAATCACCTGAAGGAATACCGCTCATATGATGAATATCAGTTTCCGGTATATGCTAATTATCTTGAGCAGATAAACAGCAATCCGGATTTTGGGGATATGGGAAGTGCATGTCTGAAAGAATGTCAGCAGCTTTCATCATCAATAAAAAAAGCACTTGATTCAATCAGATTATATGATTCTGAGAAAAAAAGAGAAGATGATGCACTCTGTAAGCTTGACGGGGCAAGGAACGATAGGGAAAAGGCAGAATATGAACTGAATACAGCGGAACAGTCTCTTGACGAGCAAAAGGATCTGCTTATAGAAAGATATTACCTTGCTGTAAAAGAAAATGAGCAGTTTACTATAGACGATAACACACTTTCAAAACTGGAGAACACGGTATCTTCTTTTGACGGATCAGGCTCGGCATCAGAGCTTTATAATATTCTGAGTTCGCATAATCAGTATCTGAACAGGAAACTTATCGAAGTTCAGACAGGTGCAAAGGCAGTTTATGACAAACTCAGAGAAGAGTACAAGGAAAACTTCCGCAGACTTGAGGAGTTAAGAAATACAAAAGACCCGGTACCTGAAAGAAATCAAAGAAGAACCGATGCACGAAGGAAGCTTGAAAACAGAGGAATAAAATACTATTCATATTACGAATGCATTGATTTTAAGGATGAAGTAAATGATGATACACGTGCTGTAATAGAAGCTGCACTTTTTGATTCCGGTATGCTGGATGCTCTTGTTATTCCTGAATCTGACAGAGCATACGCCGAGGAAATTCTCGGGGATTTATCGGATTGTATTATTCTGAATACGGATTCCGCTCAGATAAAAAGCAGATATTTTAAAAATGCATTTGATTTTTCCGTGCCTTTTCCTGAGATTGATGAGAACGGATTTTATTTGTCAGGAATGGTTTTCGGACACTCGGAATCATATGGAAATATAAGATATATCGGTGCTGAAAGCAGAAGAAAGTTCAGAGAAAAAATGATAGCTGAACTTGAACAGCTGACTGAAGAATCCCTGAAAAAGTGTGAAATTCAGAAATCCGAAATGGAAAAAGCAGAATCAGCAATAAAAAAGCTTGCAGAGGAATACAAAGATTTAACGGATACATCAGATCTGAATGCGGCATGCACTCTTGCTGACAAATGCAGAAATCAGCTTTTAATCAGCCAGAAATATACAGAGAAATGCGAACAGGAATATTCTTCTATAAAATCCTCCGTTCATGTATATAAGGTTGAAGCAGAAAGGCTGTGCAGCAGCTTCCCTTACAGTAAAAATGCAGACGCTTTTTCTGAGGCATATGATTCATCAGTAGATTTCATGGGGAAAGTTCAGGAAATAATAACGGTTATAAAAAATATCAGTGAAAGAAAAAGAGAGCTTGAAGCTGTCTCCGAATATATTACTGATCTTGAAATTAACTGTGAAAATGCAGAATATGATTTAAAGACATTACTTGGAAGAATACATGCAGATGAAGAGACCATACGACTGTGTGATGAGTTTCTTAATGATCCTGAAAATATCAACAAGAAGGAACGTGCTGTTGTACTTGCTGCGCTCATACTGAATTCTGAAAATATTATTAAAGAATCAGAATGCAATTCTGCCGGATATAAGGAGCGTATAAGACTCGTATCAGAACAGCTTGAAAATGACAGTATAAAGCTTTCAGTATATGAAGAGGATGAAAGAAAGCTTCTGGAAATATTCATTGAAGAGCTAAAGCTCGGATTTAATAATATTGATACGGAACTTTCTCCGGAAAAAGCATGTATAATGATTGATCGTGAAATGCCTGAAAACGAAAAACAGAAAAGTCTCTCGGAAATTCAGGAACGACTTTCCGATTTGTACAGAAAACACAGCACTATACTTTCATCAGAGTATGGAATGACCCTGGAACACTGCTTTGAAGATGATGACTCGGATACTGTACGCAGAAGAATGCAGATACAGCTGATATGGTGCGGCCATAAAATATCTCCTTTTGAATTTGAAAGGGAATTAAGTGAAACTATAGAAAATGACAGGGTTATGATCAGAAAAAATGAAGAGAATATGTTCAAGGATATTCTCCTGAATACGATAAGCAAAAAGCTTTACTGCAGAATAGAAGAGAGTATGCAGTGGGTCGATTCTATGGCTGAGCTTATGAGAAGTATAAATACATCTATGGGAATGACATTTTCACTTAGCTGGAAGCCCCAAAAAGATATAAGTGAAAAGGAAATGGGATATGATGAGCTAAGCAGTATACTTATCAAAAGCAGAGAGCTGATAAGTCCGGAGGATTTTGAAAAACTATCAGAACATTTCAGAAGCAAAATAGAGCTTGAAAAGATTATGTTGGAAGAAAAGGGATGTGATATAAATTATTCCGAAATAATAAAAAATGTTATGGATTTCAGAAACTGGTTCGAATTCAGACTGCATTTCAGACAGGCCGGTTCTTCAAAATTTACTGAACTTACAAACAGCCGCTTCAATACCTTCAGCGGGGGAGAGAGAGCGCTTTGCCTTTATATTCCTCTTTTTGCGGCAGTTGCGGCACAGTATAAAAAAGCAGGTGACCAGGCTCCGGTTATGCTTGCTCTTGATGAGGCGTTTGCCGGAGTTGATGACAGCAATATAAGTGAAATGTTCGGACTTCTGGAAAAGCTGGGATTTGGATATATAATGAATTCACAGGCTCTATGGGGCTGCTATGAAACGGTCAGCTCCCTTGAAATAGCAGAACTGTTTCATGAAAAAGAGAGCGGAGTAATTACAGTTATACTGTACGAATGGAACGGAAAACAAAAGATACTTGAAGGGTAAAGAAGATGTCGGATAAAGTTAAAGAATGCTCAGAGTATTTAAAATCAAGAAAAGAATACCGTAGAATTATGGAATGTATTCTGAAAAATTTCATAAAATACGGGGGGCCTTCCGGAAATGTTGTACTTAAGGATGCATCCTTTAATGAATGTATGGCAGCGTCTGAGATTATTGCGCCCAGACGGGCTTATACTCCTCCGTTGCTGAAGTTTAAAATATCGGATTTTGAATCAGGTTTTGAAAAGACAAGGTTCGGAGGAATATCACTCAGAAAGCTGCTTGAAGAATATTTTCAGACAGAGATTGTAAGCAACAGAGAACTGAAGGAATCTGAAGAGTCTGAGAGAATAATGTTCTGGAAGGCATTATCAGAGAAATGTTCAGGCTCTGTGTGCAGCATGTGGGTTTCTGAAATGATAAAAACCCAGAGCTATGGATACCGTACAGTAATGGCCGAATTGAAAAAACCCGAAAAAACAACGGAGAATATGCTTCATAATATTTTCAGGGCAATACAAGCATGTACAGAAAACAATTCATATATTCAGCTTGCAGTCTTAAGTGCGGAAATTACAGGAAATCCGCATTATTTCGATAAATCAGAAACAGCGGGACGGCTTTTATTGAGTTGTATGTCCTTTATTTCAGGAAAAGAGCTTACAGGCAGGTCTGAAACAGAAAAAGAAATCTATGATTTTTTCAGGATAGAGCCGGATACTATTTCAGGTGCGGCCGCAGTTTTAGGGCTAAGATTATATGAGGAAAATAACGCAGAGCATCCGGCATACAGATATTTTGCCGACAGAGGAGAGATGTGTCTCATATCAGTTGCCTCGCTCAATTCCGTTTCAGGTGCCTGCTGTGATAAAAAGAGAGCCTTTATAGTTGAAAACCCTATGGTTTTCTCCGCTTTGTCAGGCGTTGCTTCAAAGACAGGCGAGTGTCTTATATGTACATTCGGACAGATCAAATATTCCGGATTAAAAATAATAGATATGCTTGCAGACAGCGGATGCAGAATTTATTATTCAGGTGATTTTGACCCGGAGGGCCTTCAGATAGCCGATAAGCTTATTTCAAGGAACTCCGGAATCATTCCGTGGCGGATGAGCGCAGAGGATTACCGGAAACTTGATAAGACGGAGACAATAAGTGAAAAACGAATGAAAATTCTCGAAAGTATTTCAAATTCTGTCCTTGTCGAAACAGCCGCAGAAATGAAGAAATCAGGGAAAAGTGCATATCAGGAGCTGCAAATAAAAGTTTTGAGTGATGATATTGCCGGCGGGGTATAACCACTGACAGTATAAAGTTATAGGAAAATCGGGATTTAATAAAAAATAAAACTAAGTGAGGATCAGAATATGAATACAATAACAACGCAGCGTCTTATCCTTCGGAAATTCAGAGAAACCGATTATGATGATTTGTTTGAATTTCTTTCCCAGCTTGCAGATGACGAATTTGAAGGATATCCCGGGATAACATATGAGAACGGAAGAGAACATTTAAAGTATCGTATCGGCTCAGTTGAATTCTATGCTATAGAATTAAAAACATCGGGAAAAGTCATAGGTAATATCTATTGCGGCAAACGGGACTTTGATTCAAGAGAGCTTGGGTACATTGTAAATAAAGAATATCAAAGAAAAGGCTATGCATATGAGGCTTTGTCAGCAGTTATTGAAAAATTATTTTCGGAAGGAGTCCATAGGGTTTATGCGGAATGCGACCCTCGGAATATCTGCTCCTGGAGCCTTCTGGATAAAATCGGGCTAAAAAGAGAGGCTCATTTCCGTAAAAATGTTTTCTTCCATAAAGACGAAACCGGAATGCCGATATGGAAAGATACATATGTATATGCATTATTAAATGAATAATTACATAGCTGATTTAAATCTGAATATAGCAGATGAACTTGAGAGGTAAGAATTTTAATCAGTCGAAACTATAAGAATAAAGAATCTTATAAAGGATAGTGGGGATAATAAATTTGCTGTATCCGACTTGAACTATAGTTATTCATTATATAAAATAAAAGGAAATAAGCTTAAGATTTTTAGGTGCAGATTGAGCAATCAATCTGTAAAAAGCGAAGACTGGTGTTGAAATATAGAATTACTGTAATATTTGAGGCTAATATGGAAGTACAGGAACAAATAAAATAACATATTTTAAGGGAGGAATTTCAAATGTATAAGAATATTGAAAAGAAAGCAAAGCTTGAACTTAAGGATTTAGTGGTTTATCAGGACGGACAGGTAGTAAGCAAAACACTTGTCCAGAATGATTATGTGAGTATGACAATTTTTTCTTTTGACAAGGGAGAAGAAATATCAACACACGCGTCAGGTGGAGATGCTATGGTAACGGTTCTTGAAGGCAAGGGAAGATTTACTGTTGCAGATGAAGTATTCTATCTTGAGGAGGGCGAAACCCTTATAATGCCGAAAGATATACCTCATGCGGTATATGGTGAGGAAAAATTCAAGATGCAGTTAGTGGTATCTTTCTAAATCTATTTTTACAGTAATGACAGTGATCATGCCAGTCTTAAATGCTATAAACAGCAAAATAGTTGCAATATCTCATTTTTCAGGATGTTGCAACTATTTTGTCTTGATTGAAATAATTGTCAGCGATATTCGTTAAAGAAACCCAAACCTGTACTATGCTCTACTGCTGGATACTTTTCTCTGTTATTGATTTATCAAAAACTTCGACAATAAATCATAATGATACCTGTGTTTCTGAATATTATCCTAATTACAAAGAGGCTTTTGAATATATCGGAGCAGTGACGTATTCACATCTTGGCAATGCTTTAGTATACTGCTGTGATGCAAGAAAAATGACAGATACAGTTAAAAAGATATGAGAAAAAGCAGATAGAGATCTTTGTATATCTCATAAACCTGTTCCTACAGAGTATTATATATAAAATCCGGATTTTAAATCTTAACATTGGAGGTTTTTACAGTATGGTAAAAGATAAAAAACAATTACTCAGAAATCCTGATATAGAGCCGTCAGATGATGTTATTGCAGAGGCGCTTGGGGGAGGTTACATATCTTATGTTAAGTTTATTAAAGAACTTGACAATAAAGATATTCAACCGGAATGGCGTTATTATAATGATGGTAAGGCGTGGCTTGCAAAAGGAATTTATAAGTGGATAGGAGCCCGCGGCGGTAAAAAAGAAACAACTGTTTTTTGGTTATCAATTTGGGACGGTTTCTTCAAGGCAACCATATATTTTCCTGAGAAAGTCCGCGCAGATGTACTTGATCTTCCGCTTGATAATGAAATCAAAAAAGTGATAGAAGATTCTGAACAGATGGGGAAGCTTAAATACTTTCCGGTTGTTTTTGAATTATATACTGACAAAATGTTTGATTCGGTTTTTCAACTTATTGATTTCAGGAAAAAAGTTAAATAGACGGGGAATATAACAACACAGAGCTTTGAAGGGGACCTAAAAAATTAATCTGATTGAAAGTCATGGAAAAAACAACGAATTTAATCAGATAACCATGACTTGACAGCCTCTCCGCTTTATGGTACAATACAAGAACTTGATGTTCAAATGCAGCTGTTTTTTATAAACAGCTAAAAACAGCAGAAGTAGTTTTTCACTTCTTAAACGTAGGTGAAAAGCTGCTTCTGCTGTAAAATGACTTTTAATATTAAATAATTATTCATCTGTAATACATGCATGAATAATACAACTACAAGGAGGAAAATAAAATGTCTTTAATTTGCAGTAAATGTGGAACGCCATATACAGGTGGATTTGTATGTGAACGCTGCGGAACAGGGTTTAGCCAAAAAGAAATAGAAAAATATGAAAAAGAACATAGGGAAATCGGGAATAACTTCATACAGCCTGTTACTAAGAACAAAACAAACACAGTTGTAAAGATTGTGGGTATATTTTGTGCTGTGTTCTTCGGGTTAATTATATTATCTATTATCGCAGCAATATTCGTTCCGGCATTTATAGGATACAATGTAAAAAGAAACGCTGCTAGAGAAAGTATGCAGGCCGGAAATCAGAAGGTTTATGAAGAAATTTATAATACAGAGTATTCTTCTTATAAAAGTATGTGATATTGTAAATGGAAAACCAAAAGTCACTACAAATATCAAAGGAGATATCATAGAATATATTCTTAAATATTCACTTTTTCACAAAGAAATTAAGCGTTATGATAAAAATACTTTTGAAGATATCAAGTGATGATAAATTATTACGTACATAAACCGGATTATCACTTTTTGCCCAGTACAATATTATCTTTCATAATATACTGTTTCATTGTAGATAGATCAGCAAGATCTACCTTTCCGTCAGTAACAACATCGGCGCTTTTTAATGCTTTATCACTGAGCGTGGTATCTCCAAGACAGTACAACGATATATATGTCATATCTGTAATATCAATATTTCCGTCAAGATTTACATCCCCATATAATATGTTTTCTGTTTCAGCTGATGATTCGCTTAAGGGCGTTGTACTGACATCTGTTTCTGAATATTCCGTGGATGTTACAGTTTCTGTCTGACTTACAGTCTCTTTACCTGCTTCTGTCCACTTAAGATTTGATATATAAACTGTATGATTTCCAAGTGATGCTGCATCTGCAACATTTCCTGCATGGATTTTAAGATCAACATTTTGTGTGTCATCAAATGAAAAGTCATAATGACAGTGAATTGGTTCCTGACTCAGAGATATCGTTTTATCATAATACCTATGGTACGAAGCATTTTCTACTGTCATTTCAATCTCCCTCGGAACTGATGACCAGATATCAAAATCAACAGTGAACTGTCTTTGCGGACCAACTTCAAGGCCCTCAAGTGCAGCCATTATACTGTATGTCTGAGTACCTGCATTTGTTATTGATATTTTTGTACCATTATCGGAGTTCGACAGGGTGCCTATTCCACCTTCCATGAAATAAGGCTTGAGTGTTAAATGCTGCGGAGTTGAAGGATTATGAGAAATACCGTCTCTCTGATATACCCTTACATAATCAACTTCCATTTGCTTCGGTCCGTTTTCAAATATTGTCGGGTCAGCATAAATACCATCTATTCCGTCAAAATGTCCGCCGACTGCCAGATTGAGAATAAGATAAAAATTCTGATTAAACGGTGCAGGATATGTTCTTCCGCTTGAATACCATTCGCTCTGAGAACTGTAAAGAACATCATCAACGTACCACCTGATCTGATTCTCTTCCCATTCTACGCTGTACACATGCCAGTTTTCAGTCGAATCATTGTCTGTAAAGAAATATTCATTTGTCAGATATTTATTGTTTGGCCATAAATCACCAAAATGAATTGTGCCGCATATTTTCTGAGGCATGCTTCCATACCCCTCCATAATATCTATCTCACCTGATGATGCCCATGCGCCATATACATTGTCCTCGGGGAGCATCCATATTGCAGGCCAGAGTGATTTACCGGAATCTACTCTTGCACGGATATCTATTTTTCCATAGCACATTGAGAATTTATTTTTAGTAACAAGCTTTGATGAGGTATATTCGTATGTACCCTGAACTGCATCAACATATGTTTCTTTTTTCGCCTGTATTTTAAGTGTTCCGTCACTTACTACGGCGTTTTTTTCTGTGTAAAATTCCTGTTCATTATTTCCCCAGCCTGATGTTTCATAGCCTCCGTTTTCATTAAGCAGCCAGTTGCCTGTTTCATATGACCATACATCAGGGTTAAGTGTGTTTCCGTCAAATTCATCAGACCATGTAAGAACCCAATTACCTTTTAGTTCCTCCGTTTCAGTATGTCCGGGTGTCTGTATGAACATGGCAAAGCATAATATTGCAGTCATTGCTGAGATTTTTTTTATTTTTTTCATACCATAGCTCCTCATTATATTTGTGTATCAGCATATAAAGTTTTATTAATTATATCATAGATTATTATGGTATTCAATACCTTATTTATATATATATTTAGCACAAAACATTGGTTGTTATAATCAAAAATTTTATTGACTTTTTTGAAATATAAGATTATACTATATATAAGTTTGCTTGTAATATTTCTATAATTATCTATATAATTCTATAAGGAGTAATGCATGATATGAGAAACAAAAAACATCTGGTAATAATACTTTCATCCGCAATGCTGATTTCTGTTTTTTCATCTGTGACACAGTTTAAGTCTTTTGTAAAAGCTGAAGATTATCTTTTTTATTCATCGTTTGAATCAGGAAATGATGAGTGGACTGCCAGAGGAAGTGCAAAGGTCGGGAAAAGTACAGTTGCATATTTTAAAGGAAATCAATCACTGTTTATAAGCAACAGGACGAGCTCATGGCATGGTGCTTCGTATTCATTGAATCCTTCGGATTTCAAGCCGGGATCTGCTTACAGCATCGACGCAATGGTAATGCAGGACAGCGGTAAGAGTGAAGAAATTGTTCTGAAGCTTCAATACAATGATTCATCCGGTACTACAAAATATTCGTTGATTGCTTCGTCAGTTGTTCCTGATGGTGAATGGACTAAGCTTTCAAATTCTGAATACATAATACCTGAAGATGCAACTGATATTCAGCTGTACGTTGAAACACCTGAAAATCTTATTGATTTTTATCTGGATGAGGTGTACGGTGCAGAAAAAGGTGTAATTGTTACAGCTCCTGAAGTTTCAAAAATTATATACGGTGATATAGACGGAAACAAATTAATTGATATTACTGATCTTACTTATCTTTCACTCTATCTTCTCAACAGTCAGGATTTTGATGAAGAACAGATGAAAAAAGCAGATGTAACGGGTAACAATACTGTTGACCTTGCTGATCTCGCAACTTTAAAACAGTATATTATGAAGGATGATATAATTCTAGGCCCTGAAATAATTGAACCTCCGGTTACTACTACCGTTACAACTACAACTACAGTAACTACTTCTGTTTCTTCGACAGAGCAGTTGATTGAGCCGGACCCTGATGAAAAACTTGATCCTAAACAGCTTTCTTTCCTGAAAAGTTCACTGTATCAGATGGGTAATACTGAACGTATATGCAATAAAATAACGCAGGCTAAAAAAGGAGAAAAAACAACAGTCGCATTTATAGGCGGTTCAATTACAGAGGGAAACGGCCTTGAAACATGCTATGCAAAGCGTTCATACAATTATTTTGCCGGAACATACGGAACAGGCAGCAATGTAAAATACATAAATGCCGGATTGTCAGGAACATCGTCCGTCGTTGGACTTATGCGTGCACAAAGGGACATTCTTGATGCAAAACCGGATGTCATTTTTATTGAATTTTCTGTAAACGATCATCCTGAGGATATATACAAAAAGGGATTTGAAGCTTTAGTGAAAAAATGCCTTTCGCAGGATAATGACCCGGCTGTTGTTATCATTATCACACGTTCAAAAGGCGGATATTCGATGCAGACACAAATGGCAGCTGTAGGAAAAAATTATAATATTCCTGTAATAAGTATGGATAATGCACTTACCGAAGCATTTAAGACCGGCTACCTTAAGCCTGATGATTATTTCAGTGATGAATATCATCCTCATCAGTCGGGAAATGCGCTGATTTCTGACTGTATATCATATTTCTTCAGACAGGCATACAGAACAAGAGGTTCAGCTGCGCCATATGTCCTTCCTTCAACATCCGTATACGGAAGTGAGTATTCAACTGGTTCCATTGTGCCTGTATCAGAACTTGAAAAGCTGGAAACAGGTTCATTTTCAAATGATTCTTCAAACAACAGATTTGCATATGGATGGAAATACAATAAAAACAGCGGAAACAAACCGATGACATTTTCAACAAAAGGAAAAGGAATATTTGTTGTGTTCAAATCAAATCAGAATTCCTCACTTGGAGTGCTTAATGTTACTGTTAACGGGAAAACCACGCCAATAAGCGGAAACAGAAACTATGCATGGGGCGGATCTGATGCCGATATAGCATATATTCAAAACGAGACTGGTACACTTAATGTTTCAATGTCAATGAAAGACGCAAATTCTGATTTTAATATCTACGGAATCGGAGTTGTGAAATAAGGACGATTTATTGATTCGTTTTCAATGAATAATTTTCGGAATGCACATGACCTGCCAAGAAAAAAAGCGGGAAACTTAGCGAATTATTTGCAGTATGTTTTATGTTGAAGTAATTTCTAAAATAAAAAAGAGATGCCATAGATAATTGGGTTCTATGGCATCTTTTTTTCCCGGGCAGACTTGGTCGTAATTACTTCATATAAAATTTCAGATGATATTGGAAAATCTGCAGGATTACAAAAATTTATTCTTCTATGTTGATAACGCCGTTCTTTCTCATGTTTCTCATAAATGCAAGGCGGGCTTTTCTTATGTATTCCGGTTTTATCATATAGTAAAGATACTGTTCAACAAGATTGAAAATATCAAAAGTACGTCCTTCTATTTTGAAGTTTGAATATCCCATAGGAACGTACTTGTTCCAGATGTCGTCCGGTGAAACGTGTGTACTCAGATTCATGATATCGTCAAGTGCTCTGTGTTCACATTTGCAAGCAAGCTCTGCTTTATATTCAGGATGTTCGGCTGCAAATTTATCAGAGTTATATCGTACTGTAGCAGGGTTTTTCTTTAAATGTTCAACAATGGCAATCTGCTCCATACCGATCACCTTGTAGTGGCTTGAACGATTTGTACATCCGGGATTGCAGCATGGATTTACAAGTATTTCGCATTTTTCCTTGTGAGGAATTTTTTCGAGAATATCGAATCTGTTGTTTAAGTCGTAGTCAAGAACAACGAGGTCATAATCTTTTTCAAGTTCTTCAGTGAGTGCACCGATGTCTGTGATACGTTTGCAGGTTGAGCTTGTAATTTTGTAATCAGGGTAATTTTTTCTGATATATTCTTCAAGTATCGGTGAAAATACAATGCATCCGTTTAAAGGATTGTTTGCATAGTGTAAAAGTGTATTGCAGAATGTATCATCAAGATCTTTTTTTTCTATCATAGGGTTGGTAAATGTAAAATGAAGCGGTATTTCTCTGTCATTGAAATATTTGATTATTCCTTTAATAAACTTTTTGTCACAGCTTCCGTACATAACACGGCCTCCATTCCATTTAGCAGGGGGGAATACGCCGAATATTGAACCTATTTCAACGCCGTCACGGAAGAATTCAGGGCTGTTCTCCAGCATTGCCAGGAAAACCATATTAAGCTTTGCAAATCTTGCGAAATCAGGTAAATGAAATTTAACACTCATTACTTTTTTCTCCTTTGAATTTTATAAAATGCTTAAATATTAATGAAAATAAAAATTAATTAACAATCATATAAATCATAAACAATGAAAAATACAAATTTTATAGATTGTTTATATCTGACATAAACTCTGATGTATAAATTGTAGCATAGTTTACAGTGAAAATCAATGCAATAAATGCTATAATTTCGACTCTATATGAGTCGATCGGGTTTTCCGCTATCCTGGACTTAACTCACAGATGTCTCACCTCTGATAATAACGTCCCTTGACAAAGCAAACTTTAAAATATATAATATAAATATGAATAATTTATTTATAAAAAAAGAAATTTATAATAATTAGGAGAAATTTATGAGTATAAAATTTCACTTGCCCGGTTTTGCTTTGCATTATCATTTTAACAGGATTTTTATAGCCATGATGAAGCGTTTTCCGGAATATTTTCACGATGGAATTGAAATAGCTTCTGTTTATGGTACTTTTCCGCAGTCATTATGGAACGGCGGACGAATTGTTAACGGAGTTTTTGATAAAAATACAGTAAAAACAGTGGTACGTGAATTTAACAAGCTCGATATTCCGCTGAGATTTACTTTTACAAATCCTACAATTACCGAAGAAGATCTTAATGATGATTTCTGCAATTATGTTTTAAAAACTGCTAACAACGGAAAAAACGGGGTTATTGTCGTTTCACCTCTGCTTGAGGAATACATAAGAACAAAGTACCCTGATTATAAAATCACCAGCTCCACTTGTAAGCGTATTACAGATGCCGGAAAATTAAATGAAGAGGTCGAAAAGAATTATGATATCGTTGTACTTGATTATGATTTCAATAATAAATTTGACATTCTTGAAAAAATATCTGACAAGCAGAAATGCGAAATACTTGTAAATGCCTGCTGCCAGCCCGGATGCCCTAAACGTTCACAGCACTACAATGATATCGGAAATATGCAGATGGCAGTATGCAAATATCTTAAAACAAGTCAGAAGGTGCCTTTTGATCCTGAAAAATATAATGTAAAGGATGAAAATTCAGATTACTGTCCGTATATGAGGTATGACTTTGCTGATGTAAAACAGCATTCGACACATATTACTCCGTCTGATATATTTGAAAAATACATTCCTATGGGATTTAACCAATTTAAAATTGAGGGCAGAACCCTCAATGCATTTACGCTTGCAGAATATTATCTCTATTACATGGTTAAGCCGGAGTTTCTTGACAAGGCACGTATGACATTATATTGTCAGCTTATTGAAAAAGAAGTGATTTCATCTGCTTTTTAATATTAAAGATTTATTTTTCACATAACAGATAAGCCTTTTAACAGTTTGATCAAATGTATATCACACTGTAATTGCTCTAAGCATATGATATATAAAAGAAGTTATTGCTTATATGCTTCTTTAGATTTCATATGAGAGGGTAGAATTTGTTATGAGTGAAATAGAAGAAGAAAAAATTCCGGCGATTTGTCCGGGTGCATTGTTTTCCAATTGTACAGAATGCTGCGATATCTTTACTAACCCTAGTAAAAGGGATGCATTTGGCTATAATTTAGGGATTCCTGCTTGCACATGTCATGATATCTGCGTTGAGGATGTAAGGGACATCGGTGTTATGGACCGTACATTGTATCAATCTATACCATGTAATGCTGCTTTGGCAGGGGGATGTCGCGGAGGATTAGCTGATGGTAATAACCCGACTATATCCAGCATTCGTGTAATGTGTGCAGATGAAAACCTGAGTCCTTCTACTGGCTGCGATAGAATCAATAATGAAATTGAATTTGTAGTGGTACTTAATTATGGAGGTACCTATGTAGTTGCTACACCAAAGGATTGTTTCAGTATCATGTGGCATCAGTTTGCCAGATTTCCAAGCGGAAATTTTTATGGTTATAACGAACTGAATTTGTTCAGAAAAGAGTTGTCTGTTATTGATGGCTCATCCAAAGTAATCATTATAAAATCTGCAACCGCTGAAAAGGAAGGAAATAACTGTATACTGAGGATTGAATACAGAGTTGTTGATAAGCTTTGGAAGCATGAAAACCTTCTGGTATCTGCAATCAAGCCTTACGTTGGTGTTATGGGAGCTGAGAACATTACTGTAACCAAGGAATTTGACTCAGATCATAAAATCGGGATTTGTCCTGACGTGCAATGATTTACACGACAATAATAAAAATTATTGCAGGGATGCTTTTATAAAGTATCTCTGTAATAAATATTTTTTTATAGGTGATCATATGGATATTGAACAAACAAATTTTGAAGGTCCGGATAATTACTCTGACGCTCAGAAAATAAATATTGTTGAAGAAATGAATGCCTTGAATGAGAGTATGCGTAATTCACCAAATGAAGTATATAAAGTTTCTTCTTTATGGGATAAGCATTCTGATTTCCAAAATAATAAAAACAGCGAAATAATGATAAAAGAAATGATGAATCATATTATTAAAATAGATAATACCTTGTCTAAAATAAATATCGCCTTATCTGAAAATAAAACTGAATTGCCCGAAACAGATACAGTTTTAAATAATATTGATACAACATTAACCAGAATGGAAACGACATTATCTGATGTGGAAACGATTATACCTAAAATGGATGATTTCTTAATCAAAATGGATATTCTTATAAATAATATGGGTATGGTTTTAACTAAAATGGATTATTTTATGAATAATCGAAATATGCCTTATAACAACAGAAATATGTTCCATAACAGAAATATGTCATATAATAACACGAATATTCCTTTTAATAATATGAACATGTCTGTAAATAATAAGCAAACTTATTTACCTTATAATAATGAAAACCGGCATGATTAAAAATAATAATCAGCATTACTATTATTGTTTTTGTATAAAATCATGATGATTAATCTTAACCCTTAAGCGAAAATTTGTTTTTATTAAATTCAATAATTCCACTGTCGCGCAATTTACAAAGTTCTGCTGACATGGCGCTCCGGTCAACGGAGAGAAAATCAGCAAGTTCCTGCCGGTTATATGGTATGCTGAATGTATTGCTTCCTGCTTTTTCTGCCTCTAAGGACAGATAGGCAAGAAGCTTTTCTTTTGTCGTCCTTTTTGAAATAAACTCCATTTTCTGACTGATCATAATGTTTTTATTTGCAATAATCCTGAGCATGTTGAAAATAATCTTGCTGTAAAACGGGCAGTTATGCTGACAGGTTCTAATAATTTTTCTGTAATCAATCAGCATAATTTCACAGTCCTCTGCAGCAAATACACTTACAGGAATAATTTTTATGTCCGCACAGGCAAATGATTCGCCGAAAAGCTGTCCCTTTTCAACGGATGAAACAATATTTTTATTGCCGTAAAAGTCCTCTTTGACTATCTGTACATGTCCGGAAAGGACTATTCCCATATATTCAAATTTATTACCTGCAAGAAAAATTGCTTCTTTAGCTCTGTAATTTTCAGTTTTTACCGACAGGCATTTTAATAAACATTTTATTTTTTCTTCATCAAAATTGCGGAATAAAGAGACGTTTTTGAGTACATCCAGATATTTTTCCATAAAAATTCTCACTTTCGTTGTAAATGCAACAGACTTATTTTTATTATTATATTATAATTTTGTCATAAGGTCAATATAAAAGCTAAAAAATACCTTCTTTGACAGAAGATCAGCTTTTATAATGATCTGTCTATATTAAGATTTTTCCGGTAAATGACCCGTATTTTAATGAAGCAGATCTTCTTGTTACAGCTGACTGTACAAGCTTATACATATGGATATTTTCATAAAAAGTTTATACGGAACAGAGCCAGAAAATCAATGAGGATACAGTTTAAAAAATTTTTTATTTATTTGTTTGTACTTTTCTGCATAAATGCATATGAAAAGGAACAAACAGCAGAAAGGATGGGATTAAAATGGGTATGTTTTGTTATCAGTGTCAGGAAACAGCCGGAGGAAAGGGCTGTACAGTAAGAGGTGTATGCGGTAAAAATGAAGAGGTTGCAAAGCTTCAGGATCTTCTTATTTACACTCTTAAAGGCATTTCAGAGATTGTTGTAAAGGGAAGGCTTGATGTCAAAAACCTGGAGAATATAAATTATCAGGTTTTGAGCAGTCTTTTTATGACAATTACAAATGCAAACTTTAATGCAGATTATATTGCAGATTATATTAAGAAAATGCTTTCAATCAGAGATGAGCTTAAAAAATCGGTTAATCTTGAAAATCCTCATGACTCTACCGTATTTACTGTTGATTCAAAGGAAGATATGCTTGAAAAAGCCAATTCAATCGGTGTTCTTTCAACTGAAAATGAGGACATCCGCTCACTTCGCGGAATGATAACCTACGGCTTGAAGGGCATGGCAGCATACACTGAACACGCAGTAAATGCAGGAAAAGAGAATGTTCTTATATATGCTTTTATTTACGAGGCGCTTTCGGCAACTCTTGACGATTCACTTGCAGCTGATGATCTTGTTGCACTGACACTTAAAACAGGAGAATACGGAGTAAAGGCCATGGCGCTTCTTGATGAAGCCAATACATCAAAATACGGAAATCCAGAAATAACCACGGTTAATATTGGAGTCAGAAATAATCCTGCTATTCTTATTTCAGGACATGACCTTACAGATCTTGAACAGCTTCTTGAACAGACTAAGGGGACAGGCGTTGACGTTTATACTCACAGCGAAATGCTTCCTGCTCATTATTATCCTGCATTTAAAAAGTATGATAACTTTGCAGGAAACTACGGAAATGCATGGTGGAAGCAGGTTGAAGAATTTGAAACCTTTAATGGTCCTGTTCTGTTCACAACAAACTGTATTGTTCCTCCGAAAAGCGAAGAGGTAAGAAGCAGAATATTTACAACAGGATCTGCCGGTTATCCGGGATGCATGCATATTGAAGCAGATGAAAACGGCAAAAAAGACTTCTCCGATATTATTAAGATGGCAAAAACATTGCCGTCACCACAGGAAATTGAAACAGGCAGTATTGTCGGAGGATTTGCACACAATCAGGTATTTGCTCTTGCAGACAAGGTCGTTGGTGCTGTAAAATCAGGTGCAGTAAAAAAATTCTTTGTTATGGCCGGCTGTGACGGACGTATGAAGTCAAGAAGCTATTACACTGAATTTGCCGGTAAGCTTCCGGAGGATACGATTATTCTTACTGCAGGCTGTGCAAAATACAGATATAATAAGCTCGGACTGGGAGATATCGGTGGCATACCGAGAGTTCTTGATGCAGGGCAGTGCAATGATTCATATTCACTGGCGTTGATTGCACTTAAACTTAAGGAAGTATTCGGACTTGAAGATGTAAACAAGCTTCCTGTTGTTTATAATATTGCGTGGTATGAGCAAAAAGCTGTTATAGTTTTACTTGCTCTGTTATATCTGGGCGTTAAAAATATTCATCTTGGCCCTACACTTCCTGGATTTTTATCACCAAACGTTGCTAAAGTTCTTGTAGAAAAGTTCGGAATTGCAGGAATCGGTGATGTTGATTCTGATATAGAAATGTTTATGAAATAATTTGGTAGAGGTTTTTAAAAAATTATTTTAAAAATATTTTTAAAAAAAGGGTTGACAAAAAATTTTATATGTGCTAGAATATAAAAAATTAATAACAAATAATCGTTAAAAACTATGACGAGGAATGATCAAGGTAAATACATTTCAGAAAGCCGATGGTTGATGTAAATCGGTATGTAACACTTTAAAGATCTCTCACCTCTGAGTTGGTGCCCTGAACCGTTTAACAGCCCAGTAAGGAATCCCGTGTATGCTACGTTAGTGCATAGAGGTTTATTGACTTCGAAAAGAAAAGGCTATGACGAAGACGGTCAAGGCTGAAGCATTTCAGAGAGCCGATGGTTGGTGCAAATCGGTATGATTCTTCCTTAATGACTTATCCCTTCTGAGCCGGAAGCCCAAAATGGTTTTTCCAGAGTAGGCGTTTCCCGCGTATGCAGCGTCAGTGCATAGAAGTTGATAGACTTCGAAGAGTGGCGGATTTTTATTCGCAATTTGAGTGGTACCGCGAGTGTATATAAATTATTACACCCGTCTCAAAGTAACAAATGCTTTGAGACGGGTGTTTTGCTTTTTATAACCCTTCATAAAGCAGAATCAAAAATGAAAGGCGGAATATTTATGCTAACTCTTGACAAGGTTTTTAATGCACAGTCAGTATTGAAAAATATAATCAGGGAAACCAAGCTTGTCCGTGCATACGGCATTGCACCTGAATGTGAATTGTTCCTTAAACCGGAAAACCTACAGATCACAGGCTCGTTTAAAATAAGAGGTTCTGCGTACAAAATTGCGATGCTGTCAGACGAAGAAAAATTAAACGGTGTTATAGCCTGTTCAGCAGGAAATCATGCACAGGGTGTTGCTCTTGCAGCTACAAAAAGCGGTATAAAATCACTTATCTGTTTGCCCGATACCGCACCGCTTTCAAAAATCGAGGCAACGAAGAGCTTTGGCGCTGAGGTATGTCTTGTAAAGGGCTGCTATGATGATGCATACAAAAAGGCTTTAGAACTAAGGGACAGCGAAGGTTATACATTTGTACACCCGTTTGACGATGAAAATGTGATTGCAGGGCAGGGGACAATAGCCCTTGAGGTCCTTAATGAATTGGAAAATATCGATGCTATTGTGGTTCCTATAGGTGGAGGCGGACTTATTTCCGGTATCGCATTTACAGCAAAGCAGATAAAACCGTCTGTTAAAATCTACGGAGTTCAGGTTGTCGGAGCGCCAAGTATGTATGATTCGGTAAAATGCAACAGTATTGAATGTCTGAGGAATGTCCAGACCATAGCTGATGGTATCGCTGTAAAGCAGCCGGGGGAGAATACATTCAGATATGTAAGCGAATATGTTGATGATATTGCGCTTGTTACAGACGACGAGGTTGCCTCAGCAATTCTGGGACTGATTGAAAAACAGAAAATGATTGCCGAGGGTGCGGGTGCAGCAGCTGTTGCTGCGGTTATGTTTGATAAGTTTTCATTGAAAGGAAAGCGTGTTGTAAGTATCGTTTCAGGTGGAAATATCGATGTAACAAGTCTTTCTAGAGTAATCGAACGAGGACTCTTTAAATCAGGACGTTCGTCAAACCTTTTGATTGAGCTTATTGATAAACCTGGTCAGCTCAAGGATATTTCAAAAATTATCGCTGACAACGGTGCAAATGTAACAGGTGTACATTACCAGAAAGGTAATACCGAGAGCGTAAACGGATGCTTCCTTAGAATCGAAATGGAAACAAGAGATTACGAGCATATTCAGACAATCACGCAGTTATTGCGTGATGAAGGCTTTAAAATATTATAAATGAAGTGAGGAAACTGATATGAGTGAACTGATTAACACAGAAAATGCGCCGAAAGCGATAGGACCTTATTCACAGGCTGTCTGCTCCGAAAATCTGATTTTTACATCGGGTCAGATTTCACTTGATCCTGAAACAGGAAGTGTTACAGGTGAAAATATTGATGAACAGACCCGCAGAGTATGTGAGAACCTTAAAGCAGTTCTTTCTGCCGCAGGCGGAAGCCTTGAAACTGTGGTAAAGACCTCATGTTTTTTAAGTGACATGAATAATTTTGCAAGATTTAACGAGATATACGGTGAATATTTTACCGGAAAGCCCGCACGTTCCTGTGTGGAGGTTTCAAGACTTCCTAAGGACGTTTTAGTTGAAATTGATGTTATAGCAGAAAGGAGCTGTATTTAAAATGATGGATGCAAAGAAATACAAAATAGGTTATTACCCTGCACCAAAAGAATTTAATGAATGGGTCGGGTGTGACCACATAGAAAAACCGCCTGTGTGGTGCAGCGTGGATATGAGGGACGGAAACCAGAGTCTTATTATTCCTATGAGCCTCGAGGAAAAGCTGGAGTACTACAAAGTTTTACTTGATGTTGGTTTCAAGGAAATAGAAGTAGGTTTTCCGGCGGCAAGCGATACTGAATATGAATTTCTCCGTACACTTATTGATAACAATATGATTCCTCCGGATGTTTCGGTTCAGGTTCTTACTCAGTGCCGTGAACACATTATACGTAAAACCTTTGAAGCCTGCAAGGGCGCTCCGAGTGCAATAATCCACTTCTATAATTCTGTAAGTGTTGCTCAGCGTGAACAGGTTTTCAAAAAATCAAGAGATGAAATCAAGCAGATAGCTGTTGACGGAGCAAAGCTGGTCAAGAAATTAGCATCTGAATATGAGGGAAACTTCCGTTTTGAATATTCACCTGAAAGCTTCACAGGAACCGAGCCTGAATATGCACTTGAGGTGTGTAATGCAGTTCTTGATGTTCTTGAACCTTCAGAAAGCAATAATGTTATCATAAATCTCCCTGCAACGGTTGAAATGAGCCTTCCGCACATTTACGCAGGTCAGGTAGAATATATAAGCCGAAACCTCAAATACAGGGAGTTTGTAACGCTTTCACTCCACCCTCATAATGACAGAGGCACCGGTGTTGCAGATACAGAGCTTGCACTTTTAGCAGGTGCTGAACGTGTAGAGGGAACCCTGTTCGGAAACGGGGAGAGAACCGGAAATGTTGATATTATCACGCTTGCTATGAATATGTATTCGCACGGTGTTGATCCCGGGCTTGACTTATCCGATATTCCTTATCTGGTTGAAAAATACGAAAAATGCACACGCATGAATGTATATGCACGTGCCCCATATGCAGGAGCACTTGTGTTTGCAGCCTTTTCAGGAAGCCATCAGGATGCTATTGCCAAGGGTATGAAATACAGATGCAAGAACCAGCTTTGCGAATGGTCTGTACCGTATATTCCTATTGATCCACAGGATATAGGACGTACATATGATGCAGATGTAATACGTGTTAATTCACAGTCAGGCAAGGGCGGAATCGGATATCTGCTCGAATATACATACGGCTATGTGCTGCCGGCTAAAATGCGTGAGCATTTAAGTTACATGTGCAAGAGTATATCTGACCGTGAACATAAGGAACTCAAGCCTGATGATGTTCTCAAAATATTTACAGAAAATTATCTCAACATTGACAGTGATATAACAGTAACTGATTTCGATTTTATGCGTGAAAATCAGACTGTAAAAATTAATATCACATTTATGCAGAACGGCGTTGAAACCGAAATGGAAGAAGAGGGCAACGGTTCGCTCAATGCTATTAATAATGCATTAAAAGCATATACAGGTAACCAGTACCACCTGCAGGTATTTTCTCAGCACAGTCTGCAGGGGCAGGGTTCTCAGAGTGTAGCTGCTTCGTATATCGGACTTGAAAATGAAAACGGTGAAATGTTCTGGGGTGCCGGCACTGATACGGATATTATTAAGGCAAGTACAAACGCACTTCTCAGCGCATATCACAACATGACTAAAGGAGGAAGTTAATAATGGGAATGACGATGTCTCAGAAAATTCTTGCTGCACACGCAGGGCTTGATGTTGTGAGTGCAGGACAGCTTATTAATGCCAGACTTGACATTGTTCTCGGAAATGATATTACAACACCTGTTGCTGTAAATGAGTTCAGAAAAGCCGGATTTGATAAAGTTTTTGACAAGGAACGCATTGCAATTGTTCTGGACCACTTTGTTCCTAACAAGGATATAAAGGCAGCCGAGCAGTCAAAAACATGCAGAGAATTTGCATGCGATCACTGTATAAGTCATTTCTATGATGTCGGCAAAATGGGAATAGAGCATGCTCTTCTTCCTGAACAGGGTGTTGTAACGGCAGGCGACTGTATAATCGGGGCTGACAGTCATACCTGCACATATGGTGCTCTTGGTGCATTTTCAACAGGAGTAGGCAGCACTGATATGGCTGCTGGTATGGCGACAGGTATGGCATGGTTTAAAGTGCCGTCCGCTATTCGCTTCAAACTGACAGGAAAGCTTCCTTATAACTGCAGCGGAAAGGATGTAATTCTTTCAATTATCGGTATGATAGGCGTTGACGGTGCATTATATAAAAGCATGGAATTTACAGGTGAGGGTGTGCATGGACTTTCAATTGACGACCGTCTCTGTATCTGTAACATGGCTATTGAAGCAGGTGCTAAAAACGGAATCTTCTCTGTTGATGAAAAAACAACAGAGTATATGAAAAACCGCTGTGAGAGAAAGCCTGTCATCTATGAGGCTGATGAGGATGCGGAATATGAAAAGACATATGAAATAGATCTTTCAAAGATAAGACCGACTGTAAGCTGTCCTCACCTTCCTGAAAACACAAGAAATGCAGATGAACTTAACAACATAAAGATTGATCAGGTTGTTATCGGCAGCTGTACAAACGGACGAATGGAAGATATGGAGGCGACTTATAAAATCCTTAAAGGCAAAAAAATTGCTGATAATGTTCGCTGTATTATAATTCCTGCAACTATGCAGATTTATCGTGAATGTGTAGAACGAGGATATGTGACAGCATTTATTGACTCAGGTGCGGTTGTATCCACACCGACATGCGGACCGTGTCTTGGAGGATATATGGGTATTCTTGCAGCAGGCGAACGCTGTATCGCAACAACCAACCGTAATTTTGTAGGAAGAATGGGTCATGTAGACAGTGAGGTTTACCTTGCATCACCATTTACAGCGGCAGCCAGTGCAATTGCAGGCTATATCACGGAATACAGGGAGGCTTAGTAAAGATGAATACACAGGGAAAAGCTTTTAAATACATGGATAATGTTGATACAGATGTCATAATTCCTGCACGTTATCTGAATACCTCCGATGCGGCAGAGCTTGCACTTCACTGCATGGAGGATATTGACGGAGAATTCGTAAACAATGTAAAAAAAGGTGACATAATTGTGGCAGGCTGGAATTTCGGCTGTGGTTCGTCAAGAGAGCACGCACCTCTTGTTATAAAGACATGCGGTATAGGCTGTGTAATTGCCAAAAGCTTTGCAAGAATTTTTTACCGAAATGCTATAAATATCGGACTTCCTATTCTTGAATGCGAGCAGGCAGCAGAGGAAATCAGCGCAGGCGATGAGGTTTCAGTCAATTTTGATACAGGAGAAATCAGAAATATTACTACAGGCAAAAACTATATGGCACAGCCGTTTCCGCCTTTTATTCAGAATATTATAAAGTGCGGCGGACTGCTTGCATCATTAAAGGAGGCTGAAGATGAATAAAAACATTGCTGTTATCCGCGGGGATGGGATAGGTCCGGAAATCATAGATCAGGCCATTCTTGTGCTTGACAGAATTGCGAAGCTTTACGGACACACCTTCTCATATACAGATGTTGATATGGGTGGCTGTGCCATTGATAAGTACGGTGATCCGCTTCCTGAAGATATGCTTAAAAAATGCATAGAATCCGACAGTGTTCTGCTCGGTGCGGTGGGAGGCAACAAATGGGATAATGTTCCGGGAGATAAACGTCCTGAAAAAGGACTTCTTCGTCTTCGCGCGGGGATGGGAGTATACAGTAATAACCGTCCTGCAAAAATATGGCCGCAGCTTGCAGGTGCTTCACCACTCAAAAAATCCATAGTAGACAGAGGAATTGATTTTATTATCGTAAGAGAGCTTATCGGCGGCGTTTATTTCGGTGAGCATAAGACTGAAAATACAGACGGGGAAAAAACAGCTACTGATATTCTGAAATACAGCGAGTCCGAAATTGAGCGCATCGGCAGAATAGGATTTGAAACGGCAATGAAGCGCAATAAAAAACTGTGCTCGGTGGAAAAAAGTAACGTGCTCGATTCCAGCCGTCTCTGGAAAAGTGTTATGCACAGACTTGCGGATGAATATCCGCAGGTTGAGCTTTCAGATATGCTGGTAGACAACTGCGCTATGCAGATTGTAAAGGAACCTTCACAGTTTGATGTAATTGTTACAGAAAATATGTTCGGAGATATACTTTCTGATGAAGCGTCTATGATTACAGGTTCAATCGGAATGATTCCTTCATCTTCTCTTGGCGCCACATCATGCGGACTGTACGAGCCTATTCATGGTTCAGCTCCTGATATTGCAGGAACAGATACCGCAAATCCAATCGGAACTATACTTTCTGCCGCTATGATGCTCAGATACAGCTTCGAAATGAATGACGAGGCACAGGCAATAGAAAATGCTGTTTTTGAGATACTTGACAAAGGATACCGCACATCGGATATTATGCCTTCTGATAAAAACGAATCAGAAAAGTGTATTAAGGTGGGCTGTAAAGAATGTGGAAGACTTATAACGTCCCACATAAGATAGGAGGAATGGTCACATGATATTATCAGGTGCAGATATTGTTGTACGAACCTTGATTGAACAGGGATGTGATGTCGTTTTCGGCTATCCCGGAGGACAGATTATTAATGTATATGACTCCCTGTATAAATACCGTGATGAGCTTACTCATATTCTGACAGCTCATGAGCAGGGGGCTTCCCATGCTGCTGACGGCTATGCGAGAGCAACAGGAAAGGTCGGAGTTGTTATTGCAACATCAGGCCCGGGAGCAACTAACCTTGTAACAGGAATAGCTACTGCATATCTCGATTCAATCCCGATGGTAGCTATTACGGGAAATGTTTTTTCCTCATATATAGGTTCTGACAGCTTTCAGGAGATTGATATAACAGGAATAACACTTCCTATTACAAAGCACAATTATGTTATCGGCAGTGTCGATGAGCTTGCCGACACAATCCGTGAAGCCTTCAGACTTGCAGTTTCAGGCAGACCGGGACCTGTTCTCATTGATATCCCAAAGGATATACAGATAGCAAAATGTGAACATGAGCCAAAAGCCCCTTGTGTTCCTGATGAACGCATACATGCGGACGATATCAGTATAAAAGAAGCCGCAGAATGTATTTCTGAAGCGGAACGTCCTTTTATATATTTCGGAGGCGGACTTATTTCATCACATGCTGAAGATGAGCTTATGCAGCTTGCGGATTTAATTGATGCCCCGATAGGCTGCTCTCTTATGGGGATTTCAGGGGTTGAAACTGATCACCCAAGATTCCTTGGAATGCAGGGCATGCACGGCCATTATGCCTCATCAGTTGCAATGCATCGTGCAGACTGTATAATCTCTCTTGGTGTACGATTTAATGACAGAGTTACAGGCAACCGAGAAAAGTTTGCAAAGAATGCAAAAATAATTCACATAGATGTTGACAGCTCTGAATTATCAAAAATAATTTCACCTGCATATGCAATCCGCGGCGATGTAAAGTATACGGTAAAAAAACTTATAGAATACCTTGCTCCTGTGAAACATTCGCAGTGGTGGGAAACTATAAAGGGTCTTCGCGCAGAGGAAACAGCTATCATGGATAAGCGTGAAGGTCTTACCCCTTTAAGAGTAATGGAGCAGCTAAACAGGCATCTGCTTCCTGATACTCCGGTAGCTACAGATGTAGGACAGCATCAGATGTGGGCAGCTCAGTATCTTAATTTCAAAAAAAGCAGAAGGTTTATTTCCAGCGGCGGTCTCGGTACTATGGGCTTCGGGATAGGTGCTGCCATAGGTGCACAAATAGGAACAGGTAAACATACAGTACTTGTAACAGGCGACGGAAGCTTTGGAATGTGCCTTCAGGAGCTTGCAACTGCTGTATCATATAAAATTCCTCTTGTTATCCTTATGCTTAATAACGGCGTGCTTGGTATGGTTCGTCAATGGCAGACACTGTTTTTTAACGAGCATTATTCAAACACGGTGCTTGACAGAAAAACTGACTTTGTACAGCTTATAAAGGCATTCGGCTCTGACGGTGTTCGTGTAAACAACATAGATGAACTCAGCCCGGCACTTGAAAAGGCATTTTCTTACGACGGTCCGTATCTTATAGAGTGTATGATAGATAAGGATGAGTTCGTTTTACCGATGCTTCCGCCGGGGGGCTCAATGGATGATATAATCGTAAAGGTGGGTGATTGATTTGCATGAATTTACTTTGGCTGTTCTTGTAAAAAACAAATACGGCGTTCTTAACAGAGTTACAAGTATGTTCAGAAGACGCAGATTCAATATCCGTTCCCTCAGTGTAAGTGAGACGGAAACCGATGAATACTCAAGAATTACAGTAACATCTTATGGATGCGATACAGAAAAATGTCAGCTGATAGATCAGCTTTCAAAGCTGGTGGATGTCTGCTTTGTCAGGGAGCTTGCAGATAAGGATTCAGTAGGCTTTGAGCTTCTGCTTGTCAAAATCAGAAATGACCCTGAAAACCGTGCAGCTGTCCGTGACACAGCAGATTCCTATGGTGCAGAAACTGTAGACTACACAAGAGAATCAGTTATTCTGAAGCTTACGGGAAGTACGCGTAAAATAAATGCTTTTATTGACCTTATGCGTGATTTTTCAATACTTGAAATCTGTCGTACAGGAGTTGCATCTCTTGAACGCGGAAACACAACGATACGTAAAATTAAAATATAAAAACTAAACAGAAAGAGGTAATTATTATGTCAAAAATTTATTATCAGAAAGACTGCAATCTTCAGAAATTGGAGGGTAAGACTGTTGCAGTTATCGGTTATGGTTCTCAGGGACACGCACACGCTCTTAACCTTAAAGATAGCGGTGTAAAAGTTGTTGTAGGTCTTTATGAAGGAAGTAAAAGCTGGAAAAAGGCAGAAACACAGGGATTGACTGTTATGACTGCTGCAGAGGCAACAAAAGCAGCCGATGTAATCATGATTCTTATAAATGATGAAAAGCAGGCAAAGCTTTATAAGGAGAGCATTGAGCCTAACCTCACAGAAGGCAAAACACTTGCATTTGCTCACGGATTTAATATTCATTATGGATGTATACAACCGCCAAAGAACATAAATGTTATCATGGTTGCACCAAAGGGTCCTGGCCATACGGTAAGAAGTGAATATCAGGCAGGAAAAGGAGTACCTTGTCTTATTGCCATAGAACAGGACGCTACAGGTGATGCGCTTGATATCGGTCTTGCATATGCTCTCGGTATCGGTGGTGCAAGAGCGGGAGTTCTCGAAACAACATTCAGAACAGAAACAGAAACTGACCTTTTCGGTGAACAGGCTGTACTCTGCGGCGGTGTTTGCGCACTTATGCAGGCCGGATATGAAACTCTTGTTGAAGCAGGATATGACCCTAGAAATGCTTATTTTGAGTGTATCCATGAAATGAAGCTGATTGTTGACCTTATTTATCAGAGCGGATTTGCAGGTATGAGATATTCTGTTTCAAATACAGCAGAATACGGCGATTATATAACAGGTCCTAAAATCATTACAGATGAAACAAAGAAAGCAATGAAAAAGGTTTTGAAGGATATCCAGGACGGAACATTCGCAAAGGACTTCCTGCTTGACATGTCAGAATCAAGTTCACAGGTGCATTTTAATGCTATGAGAAAGATTGCTGCAGAGCACCCGAGTGAGATTGTCGGCGCAGATATCCGCAAGTTATACAGCTGGAGCGATGAAGATAAATTAATCAATAATTAATTGTGATAAAACTGTCTTCGCAATCAATTTTATATTTGAGGAGAGATAAAAATGAACAGTGAATTGCTTATTTCAGGAGCCCATAATGCACCGCATCGTGCTTTATATCACGCTCTTGGGTTAACTGAAGAAGAAATGCAACGACCTATGGTAGGAATCGTAAGCTCATACAATGAAATTGTTCCGGGACACATGAATCTTGATAAAATAGTAGACGCTGTAAAGCTTGGCGTTGCTATGGCGGGAGGAACTCCTGTTGTATTTCCTGCTATTGCTGTTTGTGACGGAATTGCTATGGGTCACAACGGGATGAAATATTCGCTTGTAACACGAGATCTTATTGCTGACTCTACAGAAGCCATGGCGTTGGCACATGGGTTTGACGCTCTTGTAATGGTTCCGAACTGCGATAAAAATGTACCGGGACTTCTTATGGCAGCTGCGAGGATTAATGTTCCGACTGTTTTTGTAAGCGGAGGTCCTATGCTCGCAGGAAAAGTTAAAGGTGTAAGAACCAGCCTTTCCACAGTGTTTGAATCGGTAGGAAAGTTTAATGCAGGTAAAATGACAGAGGAAGATCTCTATGAATACGAGTGCAAGGCCTGTCCTTCCTGCGGTTCCTGTTCAGGTATGTTTACGGCAAATTCTATGAACTGTCTTACAGAAGCACTCGGTATGGGACTCAAAGGAAACGGAACAATTCCGGCAGTTTATTCTGCACGAATTGAACTTGCAAAGCACGCAGGTGCGGCAGTAATGGAAATGGTAAAAAAGAATATAAGACCACGTGACATTATGACAAAAGAGGCTCTTATGAATGCTTTGACTGTTGACATGGCACTGGGATGTTCCACAAATACCATGCTTCATCTTCCTGCAATAGCGCATGAATGCGGTTTGGAAATCGGCCTTGATATCGCAAACGAAATCAGTGCCAAAACGCCTAATCTGTGTCATCTTGCACCGGCAGGCGAAACCTATATGGAGGATCTGGACGAAGCGGGCGGTATCTATGCCGTGATGAATGAACTTAATAAAAAAGGACTTCTTAACACAGAATGTATGACTGTCAACGGAAAGACTGTCGGAGAAAACATTAAAAACTGCAAAAATCTCAACACAGATGTTATCAGGCAGATTGAAAATCCATACAGTGAAACCGGCGGAATAGCAGTATTAAAGGGCAATCTTGCTCCTGAAGGAAGTGTTGTAAAGCGTTCTGCTGTACTTCCTGAAATGCTGGTTCATGAAGGACCTGCAAGGGTTTTTGATTGCGAGGAGGATGCGCAGGCCTTTATAAATGCCGGGAAGGTTGTGGCAGGTGATGTTATTGTTATCCGTTACGAAGGTCCTAAGGGTGGCCCGGGTATGAGAGAAATGCTCAATCCTACCTCTGCAATAATGGGCATGGGACTCGGCAGCAGCGTTGTTCTGATTACAGACGGAAGATTCAGCGGAGCAACCCGAGGTGCCTGCATAGGTCACGTTACACCTGAAGCTGCAAGCGGCGGAATAATCGGAATTGTTGAGGACGGTGATATAATCTCTGTAAATATTCCGGAAAACCGAATCGAACTTAAAGTTTCCGATGAGGAAGTCGCAAATCGTATGAAAAACTTTGTTCCTAAGCAAAAACAATTGTCCGGCTATCTGAAACGCTATGCAGCACTTGTTTCAGGTGGCGCATCCGGTGCTATTCTGAACATCTGATAGGTTTTTTTCCTTTCCTCACACATATATTAAAAAAAGCATAGCCGTTTTCGCGGCTATGCTTTTTTGCATAAAATTCATAATATCACCGGACTGCTTTTTGGTTTAATGGTTTACCTGTGCACTTGTGTGAAAAGCGTATTCCATAATTAAAATTCCTATATATGGTCTTATGCTGACGTTTACACGATAAAGACCGCTCGGAACATTGCTCCAGTTATGTGATGATGTCACGTATGAACCATTGAGTATTTCGCCATAGGAGTCTCCGTAATTTTCCCAACCGCTTCCGGTTGAACGCTGTAGAGACATTGCAATGTATACCCTCGTAACTTCAGGGATACAGTTTACCGTACATAAACCTGCTGCAGTATTTCCAGAGAAACTTAATGATGTTGTAATATTATATATTGAAATATATGATGAAGTAGATATTAAGTCATTGATTTCAGCATTAGCAACGGTTGCAACATTTGCAGCAGTGACAGTATAATTTCCTATAGCCCCCATACAACAAATAACACCGATAATAATTGATAACGCCTTATTTAAAATCATATAAATCAACTCCTTTTATAATAATGAAGTACAAAATATATACTCTATTTATATAAACGTTTCCATTATTTAAAAAAGAGACATTATTTTGAATTTATTTTAATTTCAGCAAAATTGCTGCTTTTTTTGATATAATATTATTTAAATTGCTTGTTAATAAAAAATACCGCAGAAATTAGTATTTTTAAAATACAATTATGTACAAAAATTCATGCTGAAAGGCTATGAAATAATTTAATTTTTAAAAAATGTATATAATATTTCTTTTTTTTGTTGACGATATTAAAAAAATAAAGTATTATTATAATATATACACAATTATTAATAATCATGCTGATATGCTGATGGTATTTTATTGAATCGATATATTATTATAGTCAGGAGTGAAATGATTGATAACGATATATTTATCTTCTATTACTGATAAAAATGATGAGGAAAAATTTGCTGAAATATACAGATATTATAAGGATAAAATGTTTAGAATAGCTAATAATATTTTAAAGGACGATTTTTTGTCCGAGGATGCAGTTCACAATACGTTTATTAAAGTGATAAACAATATGAAAATGATCGAAGATGTAAAATCAATAAAAACCAAAAGTCTTATTGTCACAATGACAAAGAATTCAAGTATTGATTTATATAGAAGCCGCAATAGTGAAAGGAACGATTTGTACGACGAGGATTTAGAAATAGCAGATAATGAAAATATTGAAGAAAGTATAATATCAAATATTGAATATGAAGCGATTGTAAATGAAATTTTATTGCTTCCTGAAAAACAAAGACAGCTTTTATTTTTAAAATTTGTTAATGAACTTGATATTAAGAGTGTGGCCGAGGTTATGAATATGTCATATTCTGCAACACAAAAGGGATTGCAGCGGGCAAGAGCAAAGCTTATACATAATCTTTCTGAAAAGGATGTGAAAAAGATTGAAAAATAATATAACAGATGATATTCTGAAAAGGGCGTTATATGATGCTATGAAACGTGAGATTGATACATATGATGAACCTGATATGGAGGATCACCACTGTTTTTCAGAAGAGTTTGAATCAAAAATGAATAAACTTATAAAAACGCATGGTCGAAAACATATTTTTGTGAAAAAATGCGGCATGGCAGTAGCGGCATTGGCTGCAATATGTTTTGCATGTAAATGTATGCTGTGTCCGAATATTGATGCTGAACACAATCCGTTTATAAAACAGGTACTCAGATTTATATATTGTGGTAATGAAACGAATATAACTTATGAATTTGACAGTGAAATTCCGGATAGTATTGAGGAGATATATTATCCTGAATATATACCGGATGGATTTAAGCTGGAAGCATTATTTGAGAATGACAATACAATAAAATTAGGATATAAAGACGATAAAAAGAATACTTTACGTTTTAATCAGTATGTGATACAGGGTTCAAATTTTTCGCTGAATGCAGAGGATGTCGATGTTAAGAATATAAGTATTAATGGATATAACGGAATATATTATTATATTCTTGGTTCACATAATTATGTATGGAATAACGGTAAATATCATTTTTCTGTCACAAGTAATCTGGACAAAGATACGATAGAAAAAGTAATAAGCTCATTGAAAGTGAAAAAAAAATAAATTTCGAAACAGAAACGATATTTTTATAACATTTCACCAATCTGAAGAATACATACAGGACATAAAAACTTCATATCATATATAGGGAGAAAACTTAAATCTTCACACAATGAAAAGGATTTATTTTTTTTAATTATGATAAATTTTTGGAGGTTATTTTATGAACTGGCTTATATTTCTCGGAGGTGCAGTATTAGGAGGAGCCATGGGAGTGTTCACAATGGCGCTCTTACAGGTAAACCGATATTCAGATGAATGTCAATAAGAAAAAAGGCCGTATCCGGTTGTTCGGATACGGCTTTATATATGTCAGTCAATATTTCTTATCGATTCTGCTATTCCTTCCTTTTCAATATTTCTTACAGGGAAGGCCGAGACGGTTATCCCGAACAAAAACAATACAATTGATGATATTAACAAATCCGGTAAAACAGATGCATATGACCTGAGCAGGTCGATTAACTTGGATGTCTGTATGCTACCGTTATCAATTAAATTTACAAATGAAACTGTGGAAATAATAAGCAGTATTACAATAATCGTTGCTGAAACGGTTGAAATCAATACATACTGAAAACATTCAATACAAACCATTTTCCTGAGCTGAAAATTTGTCATGCCAAGGGATTTCAGAATAGAGAATTCTCCGCGCCTGTTAATAATTCCTGTAGAAATTACATTTGCAATATTAATCAGTGCAATTAAGGAAATAAGAACAACAAGCGAAGTTCCTAAAATACGCACTGCTGCAACCGTCTTTAAAGCAGTCATACTTTGAATATAATAATCACCATCAATAAACATTCCTTCTAAATTATCATCTATATACTTACATGCTGATGAATAATCTGCGTTTTCATTAAGTAAAGAAGAAATAAATGTATTGTTTGAATAATCAATAAATGTTTTTTCATATTGATCTGCCGTTGCAATCAGCGTGATACAGCCAATATATTGATACCAGGATGGCGGAGCATCGTATTTATCCGAAACGGCTGATATTTTAAGTGATTTTTTTTCTATTGCTGATTTTATCTTAGATGTCTTGTCTTCTTTGTTGTTAATGATTTCATCTATTTTTAAAACATTTGTGAATTCTGCCTCTATATTCTCACCTTCAGAAATATTCAGCTTTTCATTAATATATTCGTCACCATTGTTTGCTTGATTAAGTAAAATAAAACCATCTTCTTTTCTAAGCTCAGAATATTCTATCGGCTGATCATGATTCCAGTAATCGTCATATTGTTTTTTGTCCAGAAAACTTATGATAAGCCAAGTATCACCTTCAGCTTTGTAGCTGGTTTTTAAATATGATTTGTATTCATCATTGAGATATGACGGGTCAATATTTCCCAATATGTTTATATGAATTTTATTACTCTTAAAAAATCCACTTTCATCAAGAGAATTTTTGCATTGCTGTAGCTCAGATATATTTAAACCATTGTGTCCTATAGTCGAAACTGCGAGATTAAATTCATTGGGGGGTAATAGTTTATCAGCATATTCTTCATATAGACTGAGTACGTACCCGAATGAAGAAAAGAGAGAAAGTGAAATTGTTGCTGCCAGTACAGTTATAAGAGAGTGTATAATAAAGTGTGTAAGTTATTAGTTAAAAATACTTGTGCACTTTATTTTTTTAAGAAAGTGCGCTATAATAAAAGGAAAGGAATCGAAAGGAAATGAATAACGCACTTATGGCATCA
>JAEWXO010000036.1 GCA_023458875.1 Bacillota bacterium
ATGATAACAGAAAAAAGGACCAGATGCAAATAATTTGCTCAAGGCAGTCGAATTATTTGCATCTGGTCCTTTATTTAATTTGAATGAAAATTTGAAAAAATGGAGCACTCAAAGTGCTTGGTAACACACTTAAATGAGCTGATATTGATATAGAGGGCAAGATTATATTCATTAATAAAAACGTTGCTCGTATTAAAAATAGAGCAGAGCATGACGAAAAAAGTATGTAATGGTGGAACAAAGCACAAAAACCAAAAATGGAAATAGGGTAATTCCACTTAATGATGCAGCTATTAATGCGTTATCTGAACTTTATAAGATAACCGGAAAGTGTAGTACAGTATTGGCAGATCGGAAAGGGGAGTATATCGTATATAGGAATTTTGATAAGACATTTAAGACAATACTTAGAAATTGCAACCTGACTAAAACAGGAATACATACACTCAGGCATACATTTGCAAGTAAACTATTTAGGAGTGGTGTGGATTTAAAAACAATATCTGAAATTCTTGGCCATTCAGATACAAGTATTACTTCTGATATATATGTACATATAATTCAGGAACAGAAAATGAGAGCTGTAAGCGTAATTGATACAGTGTAATGTCATTCTACAGATAGAACAAGCGAATTATTTTGATAGTTAAATAGATTGTGCTATTATAGCACAATTTACATAGAAAAAGTATTGACGCACCCTATTAAATAGGATATAATAAAAGAGAAGGATAACGTAATAATGACAAGAGAATTTATAATGCTTCCGGAGTTTGATAAACAATGGTCCAGCATGGGATTTACAGATAAGGATTTAAAAATATTACAGGAACAACTTACTGTCAATCCGTCAAAAGGGGATATAATACCTGGAACAGGCGGATTGAGAAAAATAAGAGCCGCGTTTGAAAACAGGGGCAAAAGTGGAAGTGCAAGAGTATGTTATGTAGATTTTGCAGTATGGGAGGAAATTTATCTTATTACTGCATATCCTAAGAATGAAAAAGAGAATCTAAGTAAGGAAGAGCAGGCTATTATCAAACGATTAATTAAGAGCTTGGAAAATTCAATTTCAGAGAGGAGAGAATAGGTATGAATGTATATGATAGTATTGTTAAAGGCTTGAATGAGGCAATAGATTATGAAAAAGGTCATGGAAATGCAAGAAAAGCTAAATGTACAGTTGCTCCTGTTCCGGATTTTAATGCAAAACAAATAAAGGATGTCAGAGGATCACTTGATATGTCTCAAGAGATGTTTGCAAAAGTTATGGGTGTGTCCAAAAAAACAGTTGAGGCCTGGGAGGCTGGAACTAACAAACCTATTGGTACAGCTCGTAGAATGCTTAGTTTGATCCAGTCTGATTCAACACTCGTTACAAAATATAAAATTGTCATAAGATAACTAAAAAGAGCAGAACGTATTTTTATTAGCGTTCTGCTCTTTAATGTTATATAAATATAGAATATTTATTCTCGGTCAATAATAAAATGATTGACTTGACTGAATTATTATGTTATAATTAATACCAGTTAATAAAAAAGAAAGCACCCACAAAATATATAGTGTCTACCAAACATCATATATCTCATAATCAAAGCAGATGAAAACGCATCTGAATGACTTAGTAAATGCTATACTTGTGTCTATTATAGTACGTAGAATAAATTTTGTCAAGTCCTCAGGATGGTAACGTTTCATCTGGGGGCTTGATTTTTTTGTTATAAATACATTCTTGCGGAATGTAGTAACTTGACAATAGAATATAACGCGGAAGAAGGGATTTGAACCCTTGCGCCAGTTTCCCGACCTACTCCCTTAGCAGGGGAGCCCCTTCACCACTTGGGTACTTCCGCATGTTGAATCTAAAATAATATAAAAAATGCCGAATAAGAAAAATTGGCGGAGAGGGTGGGATTCGAACCCACGGTCCCTCGCGGGATCACTGGTTTTCAAGACCAGCTCCTTAAACCACTCGGACACCTCTCCGTTTCATTCGGCTTTATTATTCTATCATATAACAGAACAAATGTCAACACTTTTTTAAAAATTTTTTTAGAAATTTTGAAAAAAATATTTGTTTCTCGAGTTTGCCACTTAAAAACCATCATCTCCTCATAAAACAAGAAGTTGATGGCAATTGTATATTCCGGCTCGAAAACCGCACGTGTACGGATTAAAACCGCACAAGAAACGGTTACAGAACCGAAACTTTTCCGGACAGCGGCTGCACTAATGCACAGAAATTGTAAATAACATCTTATGCCGCAAAAGCAATAGGCTGGTAACCGGGCGGTATCGCCTTTAGGCGACGTCTGCCGCAGCTGACAGAATATCATGCTAACAGAGGCTCATCAAGTGAATCATGGAATAAAAAAGACTTGATGTTACTTAATGCGGTTCTCATCCGGCAAGAGCACGGTCAAAGTACCGTGCAGGTGCGGTTCTTAACGCGGAATATACACTTGACTTAAAAAAATTTTTACAAGTGACAAGAAGGAACACTGAATGTGCATTGTTATCCAATTCCATGAGTCATCAGCCTTTCTTATAGTTTCGACTGATTATATTTTACCACCTGTTTTAAGTAATGTCAATTCCTTTGGGCGCAATTCATCCCACCACCTGTTGAGGTGGGGGACTTCTTGCTAAACAAGGTTAAACTATCATTGGAAAGAACAATTTTTATATTCACATTCATAAAACAGAGCCCGTACTCCGACTTAACGGAAGAATGTCCCCTGCAGTTCTAAAGAAGCAGGGGACATTATCTTTGTCATTAAAGATTAAGGCAATAAAATAAGTACAAAAAATAAAAAAGATTTATGCTATTATTAGGTTGAGTATGAAACTTATATTTCACGCAGAAATTCATTTCACTGAAAGCTTGTATTCTTCTATAAAATCTGCTAATTCCTCATATGGCATAGGCTTGCCGAACAGGTATCCCTGTACAAGTTCACAGCCTATCTCTTCTAAGAATTGTATCTGCTGAGGAAATTCGACACCTTCACATACAACACGGACGTTTATATTGTGAGCCATATTTGTAATGGATTTTATTATTTCCTTAGGTTTTTTCTCTGTAAGTCCACGGGTAAGGAAGCCTTTATCAATTTTTAATATATCAATAGGTATATCCTTAAGTACGTTAAGTGATGAATAACCGGCGCCGAAATCATCCATAGAGATTTTGAATCCGAATTCTCTCAGACTCGAAAGAATCTGTATGGTTGAATCAATGTTGTTGACATATGCACTTTCCGTTACCTCAAGCTCGATATATTTCGGAGGGATGTCATATTTATTAATGAGTGAGGTAATGCGTTTAAAATATCCTTTTTCGTGTATTGTAAGCTGCGACTGATTAACGGCTACAGGGAAAATGTGAAGATGTTCGTCAAGGCGGCTTCGTATATACACACACATCTGTTCGAGAACAAAGAAGTCGATATTGCTTATAAAGCCGTTTTCTTCACATATTCGTATGAACTTATCAGGTACAAGCAACCCTTTTTCAGGGTGTTTCCAGCGTACCAGGGCCTCCATGCTTACATATTCACGTCTTAAAAGATCAAACTGAGGCTGGACATATGTACATATTTCATTATTTTTTAAGGCATTTTTCAGCTCACTGAGAATCTGATATTTCTGAAGCCCTTCATTCTCCATGTTTGAATTAAAGGTAACGAATGTATTTCCTTCAGCGGTCTTTGCGTTTCGGTGTGCAATAACAGCGCAGTCTATAAGATGCTCAAATTCTATATACCTGTTTGAATTTGTTATTTCAACCCTTCCAATGGCAAAAAACGTTTTGTGACTGCTTAACTCAGCGATATTCTGAACTTTGTCAAGTATTGAGCTGATTCTGCGATTCTCATTTTCAGGCTCATCTGCGATAGTTAAAATGAGGAAATTGTCTGCAAATATTCTTGTAAAAAATTCGCCCGGTTTTAAATATGATTTGATAATATCTGAAATATCACGAAGTATTCTGTCACCAGCCTCATACCCGTAATAGTGATTGAAATTTCTGAATTTTTTTATATCAGCATTATATAGATTGTAGTTGATATTATTTTTAAGTATTGCAACCGAAGCTTCTTTTTTAAATTCATCAAGATTTATGTTTTTAGTCAGTGAGTCAATCTGTGTGCCGGTCTGTATATTGTCATCTGTCCCTATATATATTGCATATCTGTTTTTACCGAAGCACTTTGCATTATACAGGGCATTGTCAGCCTTTTTAAAAAGAGTTTCATAGTCTGTACCGTGAAGAGGGGCAAATGCGACTCCGACGCTTCCTGAGATCATTCCCGTGTCTATACCGGTTATTTTAATGTTTTTGCATACGTCGCACATTTTTTTTGCAGTTATATTCAGCTCGTCATATGAAGCAAGATTTTCAACAAAAACAAGAAATTCGTTTCCGTATAAATGACCCAGAATAGCAGAATCACTTACCAGTCCGAGATTGTCAGCTACAGTCTGAAGTATTTTGTCGCCGGTTTCATATCCGAGCGAATTGTTGATACGTCTGAAGCCGTCAAGGTCGAGAAGGTACAATGCACTGAGGCAGCCGTTGAAACTCTTTTTTTCGAAGAATTCATCGACATTTAGCTTGAACGGAACCTTTGTGAAAAGTCCTTTTGTAATATTCTGCCCGGATTTTCTTATAAGCTCTGCTGAACTTTTTATCTGACCGTCAATATTATTGGCAAACATTGTTAATAAAACGTCATCGGTGGACGGATCTTTTTTTAAATTAAGCGTGACATGTACCGGTATATATTTTTTGTCAGAATATATCATATGGCATTCAAAGCTCTTTGTGTAATTACCATGAATAAATGAAGTCCAGAGTGAGTGATGGGATATCTTCTCTGCTACTGTCTGACGTTCATCAGGATGGATGTAAGACGTAAGTTTACTGATGAACCCGGAATCGTAGAACATGCATTCTGATTCTGCCAGATTATTGCGGTTATTAATTTTCAGTGATATTATTCTGCTTTTGTTGAGGTTTACAATACATTCTATTATGGCACTGTTTATATCCGGGGTTAAAATGCCCAGCATACTGAGACTTTGTTCAGGCTCATGATTAGTACTGTTTTTGCCTGTTATTTCAGAAAATGTATGAATGATACGTTCATGGCCGTTTTCTGCTGATGTGCGGATTATACTGCATTGTACATATATCGGGACTCCGTCTTTTTTTACCAGCCTGAGTTCGATTGTTAAAAAGGGATTCTCTGATGAAACAGATTTTTCAGTTAATTTGAATTTGATTGCATCGTCAGGGTGAATAAGCTGTATGAGATCTTTATCAGATAGTTCAGAAAAATTTTCATAGCCCAGAAGCTGTGCAAAAGTATTGTTATACTCGCATGTTTTTTTGTTTTTATATTTTTCAATAATGTAAAACCCATCATGTATATCACAGTATGAGTATACATCATCTGATTTAGAAATTTCAGACATAATAATTCCCCCGCTCTTATAATAATGTAAGATATATTATTATTATACTATATTATTATTAAAAATTCAACTATAAATAAAAAAAATGAGAAAATCACAAGGTAAATTTGTATAAATGTTATAGCAAAGAAGGCAAATATAAGTGCAAAATGCAAAAGCCACTTATCCGGAAATTCTCAGATAAATGGCCTTTGTATAATTAATGTTAAATGTTAGTGAAATGAATCTATAACGACAAACAGGATTTTAGTTTACTTTAAATTCTATTTTGTTGTCTGAGGCGTATTTTTCAGCGGCAGATCCCTTTTTCCCTGATATGCTGAAGGATGAGACGAGAACGGGAACAGCTGTATTGTATGATTCAGCGTCTGATGTTGCTTCCTGAGTGAATCCAAAAGCGGTTTCACCTATTGATGTAACGCTTTCAGGAATATTGACTGACTTGAGGCTTTCACATGAATAAAATACTTTGTCGCTTACGGTTGTAAGTGAATCGGGGAGTGAGATTTCAGTAAGGACTGGGCATCCTCTGAATGCTTCGTTTCCGATTGATTCAAGGCCGTCAGGAAGCTTTAAGTTTTTTAGAGAGTAGTTAAAATAAAAGGCATAATCAGGTATATTGGTTATTCCTTTGCCTATTTTTACATCCGCAAGATAATCACATTTTGCAAAACAACCTGTTCCGATACTCGTTACACTGTCAGGAATATTGATCGATGCGAGATCATAACAGCTGTAAAAACCGTAATCTCCAATCTGAGTCAGGTTCTTGCTTAATGTAACTGACGCCAGGCTATAGCATTCAAAAAAAGCACATAAATCTATTTCTTTTACGGAATCAGGTATTACAACAGACGTAAGCTTGTCACAGGATGCAAATGCCCCTTCAGAGATTTTCTCCAGTCCGTCTCCGAGATCTATAGCTGTAAGGCTGAAACAGTTTGTAAAGGCTCCTATGCCGAGGACTTTTACGGAATCAGGTATGCTTATGGCGGTTATCGAATTTATATTGTTTTTCTTATAGTAAGAATCAGGATTGTCAGAGCTCGGCTCTTCAAATCCGTCAAATGCCTTTTCGCCTATGGCTGTTACAGGCTTTCCTTCGATTTTTTCCGGAATACCGACTGAAACTGATGAACCCTTGTAACCTTTTATTGTTACCTCGTCATTTTCAATAATGTATACAAAATCTGATTCACTGTTTGGCTCTATGTTTAGTGAGGCCTGTGTTACTGTCTGCTCATCTTCAGAGTTTCCGGATGATGAGGCAGAGGAGCTTTTTTCTGAACACCCGGTAAATGTAAATGCAAGTATTGAAAGTGCAGAAATCAAAGCAATTATTTTTTTCATTTTAACCTCCGTAAAGTGTTTTAATTTAATTATACTTGTGTATATCGATTTATTCAAGCCATTTCATCAAAATTTCATAAAAATCATCAGGATCTTATGAAAAATCCTGATGAAAATATATTATTTCGGTCTTACCTTCATAATTATTAAAGTGATAAATGTCCATACTGTATTGTAGAAAAGGAGCATTAACGGTGTAACATCACTGATAGCACCGAGGAAAAGAAATGCAAGTGTTATAAATATACCGATAATTACTGCGGTACTCTGAAGTATTACTCCTGTAAGTGCACTTTGATGTATTGTTTTAATATTTGATATTACCTTCGCAAAGGACGAAAGTGTTCCGTTGCATATTACAGAGGCGCTTATTTTAGGGACAGGTGAAGTTATTTTTTTGCAGTAATCATAATGTTCGGCAGAAATTACTTTAAGCATGTCCTCCGGAATATTAAACATGCGTGAAATCCTTGTTACAGAAACTATTGAATCGATGCTTTTTACAATAAGTGATATATTGTCATTTGTAAATGAATGAAGACATCTGATAATAGCCGGGTCCGCTTTGAGCTTTATTATATACATTGCTGCCAGATTTCCTGAAACGGACAGGTAAATCGCTATTTTGCCTCTTCCTATAATGTCTTTTTCTTTTGATTTAGGAGGCATTCCCTCAATGTTGTGGTTTATCATAAGCTGACGGTTTCCGAAAAGAATTCTCTTGTTATTTATCCATCCGCATAATCCCATTGAATCCTCATAGGAATAGTTTTCAACATGCTCAAGAAGAGAAAGATCACCGTCAATTATTTTATTGAACATATTGAAGAAAATACTTCCCGAACAGTGGGCAAGACTTGCCGCAGCTATAATCGCATCGTCGATTTTTGTGTCTGAGAATATTTTTATTGTACTGAGTTTTATGGAGTTTTCAGGGAACAGCTGAGATGCATTTATGATCATAGAGTTTGTATCGTAAAAATCATCAATGCTCTGGTATCCGAGAATAATGCTTTCATTTTCCTCCGAAACAGCCGCCGCTGATGCAAGTGGAAGATTTACTATTATAGGTATTCCGAAGCATGCTCCTGCCGAAATGAAGAGTGAGAAAGCATAGGAAATAAATGACGGGTTAAATGTATCCAGGGTGTTGTGATAAAACAGAGCGGATACCGCTGTCATAAGCAGTGAAAACACGGTGATTGCAGGTACTGCACTTTTGCAGAAACGGTCGGCAATATCAGATGAATATGTGTATTTCAGAAAGTCTGCTGCAAAGCTTGTTTTCCTGGAAGCAACAAGTATAGGGTAGTCGTTTATTATTCCTTTTGTCAGCTGCTGTGCTTTTGATTCATCATCAATATATAAGAGTGCATGCTTTTCTTTATCGGAAATAAGAGTATCAAAGTTATTTATTGCACGGTTTACAATCAGGTGTTTTCCGAGTGTATTTATCATAAAGCCGGCTATTGCAACAGGCGTAAAGATATATATATTTCCGTTTTTTATAAGGTCTGTGTTACTTGTTGAAATAGCCGCTGCAATAGTGCTTATTGTAAGAGACAATGAAACAAGACTGTCACAGTCCGCTTTTTTCATAAAAATATTTTTCAGCCCGCTTGTTATTACAGAAAATGAAGAAAAAAGCACTATAGCTGAAATAAGGAACATAACAAAGCTGTATGTATGAGGAGAGACACTTGGGTTAAAGCTTTTTATCATAGGGAGGTTATAAAGGGGGGCTGCTGAAAAATAGATGCTTATAAGCAATGCAATAAGCTGTACTGTAAACTTAGCCGAAAGATTTCCTTTTAGTTCGTATAAGTCATCAAGGATAAGAGAAGCATCTCCCGGTGAATTGTAATCATCAATATGTCTGGCTGCTGTTTCTGATGAATTATTTTTATCGTTAGAGGAAAAAAGATTACGTACATTTTTCTTTTTTCTCGTTTTTGGCATTTGGTAATCGTCGTTTATTTCAACGTCAATAGAAAAAAAGTCAACATCCGGAATAGACTTAACGTTTATTTTCGGATCCTTCTGAGAGACACTTTTGGTTTTTAATATTTCAGCGGATTTATTATTAAGCTTTTCTTTGATTTCTGATATGGTGTTGAAAATATGTACGGAAGCTGATTCGTTTTCATCTTTTTTTGATGATATTTCAAGATCTCTTAAATCTGATTTGGTTTCCGTCTGTTCTTTAAGCTTTCTTTTTTTTGAGATTTTAGGATTTGAAGAAGTACCGTTGTCTTTACTTGTTTTTTTCAGGTATCGTATATTGTCCTGAGGATTTCGAACGATTTTGTTCGGTTTGTCCTGTATGCGGGTAGGGCTTCTGTCAATGAATTTTGCTTTTGTCAATAAAGGCTTTTCCGGAATAACTGTATCTATAACAGGCTTGTGTACAGATGAATTATCCGGAATAACCGGGTCCGGTACAGGCATACTCACAGCCGGTTCATCCGGAATGACAGAATCCATATGCGCGCTATCGGTTCTGACTGTACTTTTGATGGTGGTTTCCTGCTCGCTGCTGTCCTGAACCGGTAGGTCTTCTGAATGTGTATTTTTGATTAATTCTATATTGTGTTTAAAATGTTCTTTTTTAAAAGCGTCATCTGGAGATGATATTATCTGCTCAGTGTTGTCGTTTGATGTATGGGTAATGACCGGCTTTTTTTCATCAACAGAATATTCGTTTAAAATGTCATCAATCGAATATTTATCTTTTTTTGCCATGATTTCTCCTTTTTTATTTTTTTCTTTGTCTGACTGCTTCGTACATGAATATACCTGCTGCAACAGAGGCATTCAGTGAGTTTACATGTCCCGCCATAGGCAGTCTTAAAAGAAAATCACACTTGTCTTTAATCAGTTTTCCTATTCCGTATCCTTCAGAGCCTATAACGAAGGCAATTCCGCCTTTAAGATCAGCGGATGTATAGTCGGTTCCCTCTGAATCTGTTCCGTAAACCCATATATTCTGTTTTTTCAGGTCTTCAATGACAGATACTAGATTTGGAACTCTGGCAACAGGCAGCCAGCTGGCAGCACCGGCAGAAGTCTTGTGAACTGTCTGGTTAAGCGATGCGCTCCGTCTTTTTGGAATAATTATTCCGTCTGCACCTGCAGCCTCTGCTGTACGTATAATGGCTCCGAGATTGTGAGGGTCTTCCACCTCATCACATATTATGATAAACGGGTCAGTATTCTTTTTTCTGGAAACAGCAAGAATATCTTCAACAGATGAATATTCAGCACATGCGCATGCAGCAGCTACGCCCTGATGTGCTACTGAGCCGCAGAGCTGATGTAGCTTCTGGTCATTGACGTTTTTTACAACAACATTGTTTTCACGCGCCATTGCTGATATTTTGCTGAAAATAGTACCTGAACCGCTGATATAAACTGTATTTATAGGTTCGTTTGCTTTTAATGCCTCCATAACAGGATTTTTTCCGAATATTATATTTTCATTATCCTGATGTTCGTTTTTATTATTCATTATATAATTAAATCTCACTTTATTTTTTATATTTTTTAGTATTCCATAACAACTTTAATTATATCATTTTGCCACATAAAAAACAATGCTTTATCAATAAAAAAATGAATAATTATAATAAGAGTTTTCATAATAAAACTGTGAATATAATTACAGCAGCAATTACGGCCAGTATTGTCGCTGCAATGAGAAATTTTTTTATTATGGACAGGCTGTTTCTGCTTTCTGACGGATACGTTCTCTTCAGATAAAATTTAGCCTCCTTAAGCAGATGCTTCTGCGGGGTGTCAGTCATTTGTGGACGTACATACAGGATTGCTTTTTCAAAATATATATTTCCTGTATCCTTTATTTCAACAATTTTTTTATTTACACCTTTAACCATTTTATAACCTCCGGTTTCTGTAATTATTCAGAGTATGCGTGTTACAGAATAGAGTTTTGACTGTATTAAAAAAAATATACAGTAAAATAATAGATATTATTGTTGAAAAAAATGTTGAAAGAGTTGAAAAAACAGTGTAAATGTGTTGAAAACCAATACAGATTATGTCGAAAACTCTGTTGAAACAGTGGAAACATGGGGCTTTTGCGATGTTAATATTGTTTAAATGCTGTTTTACATATTGTTTTATCCAAAATATGTTTTGCAAGTAAAATTATATTATTGATTTAAATCGGTCAGCGTGATATAATAAAACAAGCTATCATCAGGTAAATATGCCTGCAGCTTTAAGGGCGTCCGGGGGACATCCTCTGAGTTGGTATATATTCGTTATCAGAATATTAAATTGAAAAAACGGAAGAAGTGCTGAACATGAATTTTGAAAGGGATAATAACGATATAATTTTATATCAGGATGATTTTGACCTTGACGAAACGCTTGACTGTGGTCAGGCATTCAGGTGGACCAAAATATCTGAAAACACATATTGCGGGTATTTTCTTAATAATTATCTTGAGATTGTTCAGGAAAGCGACCGTTTTCTCCTTAGAAATACATCGGAGGAGGATATGAAAAATATATGGATAAAATATTTTGACCTTGATACTGATTATGGCGTACTTAAGAAGCGTTTTTCTAAGGATAAAATACTGGAACAGGCGTGCAGGTTTGCAGGAGGCATACGCTTGCTCAGACAGGACCCATGGGAATGTCTCTGTTCTTTTATAATTTCACAGAACAACAATATTCCAAGAATAAAAGGAATAATCTCAAGACTGTGCAGTAAATACGGTCAGTTTCCGACACCGCAGATGCTGTCAGGTGAAAATGAAGAATCCCTTCAGTATCTGAGAGCGGGGTTCAGGGCAAAGTATATTCTTGACGCAGCGTCCAGGATATCGTCCGGAATAATAGAATTTGATAATATATCAGAGCTTTCATACGATGAAGCTAAAAATAAGCTGATGCTTATTAAGGGTGTAGGGCCTAAGGTCGCTGATTGCGTGCTTTTATACGGAATGTACAGGACAGAAGCATACCCGGTGGATGTATGGATAAAACGTGTAATGGAAAATTTCTATCCTGATGGTATGCCTGCGTGTACAAGGGGATATGAGGGGATAGCACAGCAGTATTTATTTCACTATATCAGAAGCAACAAGGATATCATTTTAAAATAAAATTAATTTCATAATAAATCTTTGCTGAATGTCAGTGCATTTTACAAAAAAGTATACTAAAACAGAATAAAAATTATTATTATAATAAAAACTTGACAAAAACCGACTCTCGTTGTATCATAATAACTATATAGATGTTGTTATTTGATATAAAATTATGCATAAAGTATGCATATTCAGGATACATGTCTTAATAATGGAGTGATTATTATGGAAAATAAAAAAAGGATCAATATTGGGTTAATCATAAATAATATTTATAATGCTTACTCCTCGTTGGTTTGCAAGGGTGCTGAAATTGCAGCAGAAGAGTATAATGTGAACCTTCTCATTATTCCTGGCAAAGAAATAAACGCTAAATGGAAAAATGTTGATCTTGCACAATATGAATACCAGAACAATGTTCTTTACTCCTATGTATCTGAAAAAAATACTGATGTTTTACTTTTGTCAATGGGAACAATAGGATTTTTTCTGAACAGTGAACAGAAAAAAGAATTTATTGACCAGTATAACGGATTAAAAGTCATAGTAATGGAAGAAGAGCTTGAGGAGTATCCTCATATTGTTTACAGTCTTGAAGGACTTAAAGAAGCAATCGAGCATATTGTGCGCAAACATGGAAAAAGAAAAGTAGCATTTGTAAGCGGACCAAAAGATCTTGCTATCGCAAATAAAAGACTTAATGTTTACAAAGAGGTTCTGCGCGAAAACGGAATAGAATACAATGAAAAATATGTAATGTATTCGGATTTTACCGAATTTTGCGAAGCTGAAATAAGAGAACTTCTTGACAGAAACAAAGATGACATACCGGAAGCTATATGCTTTGCAAATGATTCAATGGTTCTGGCAGGATACAAGGTGCTGGAGGAAAGAGGTTTAAAGCCTGGGAAAGATATTCTGGTAACAGGCTTTGATGATGCCGAATTTGCAAGTGTTATAGATCCTTCACTTACAACTGTAAAGTCATCAATTATGAGTATGGGCTATCATGCTGTTGAAATGGCAATTGAATACCATAATAACGGATATGTTAAAAATCAGTTTGTAAAATCATATCTTGTAACAAGAAGGTCATGCGGCTGCAGTGCCGGCAACAATGCTGAATTTGAAGATTATGAATTTAATATTAATCTCCCAAGAAATGAACTTGTAAATAATATAAAAACATATATTACTAAAAATTCATCAATGGATGTTATTCCAAAATCACATAAAAAATTACTTGAGGATTTTATTAATTTAATAATTGATAAAATTATAATAAGCAATGAAATTGATATTACTCAGATAGATGAACATGTTGTAAATCTTATGACACATAATAACATGTCATATTTTACTCTTGATACCATCAATACGATGATATCTATATTAAAGCAGGTTGCACTGAGACATTCGTTTTCAAAGGATAAAAGCATCATGCTCTACTCTGTATTTGAGAGCATGTATAAAAATGTAGGTGAATATTATGCTGAAAAATTTTTAAATAACGAAAAAGAAACTGTATCAGACCTTTTCGTATTTTCAAAGCTTGCAAATGATATGATGATCAACGGAAAAGATGAAGAAAAATGCTTTTCATTGATGATGCATAATATTTCAAATATAAACTTTAAAAGTATATATGTATATATTTACGAAAAATCAATACTTAATCTGACTACAAAACACCTTTCTGAAAAATGGGAACGTCCTGATAATATTTATCTCAAAGCGTTTTGCGAGGACAAAATATCAACAGTGCCTTCTCAGGAGGAACAGGCTATCGCGTCAGAAAAATTTATGGATAACAGGTTTATTTCAAAAAGCCGAAGAAGGACGATGATTATTGAGGCGCTTTATTTTAACGAAGAACAATACGGCATACTTCTTGTTGAAACCGAACTAAACAGATTAACGAGTATTGATAATATCTGCAAACAGATATGTACCTCAATTAAGCTTACAAGATTTATGAACCTGCTTGAGGGTGCGTTGCTTGAGGTAAAACAGGCAAACGCAATTTTAAGCCGTGAGTCTGTTTTAGACCAGCTGACGGGCGTGTTTAACAGAAGAGGATTTCTTATAGAGTCAGAAAAAATTCTTGAAAAATATAAAAATAAGGACTCTACAGGTGCAGTAATTTTTGCAGATCTTGATAATCTTAAAATTATTAATGACAGCTTTGGTCATGATGACGGTGACTTTGCAATAAAAAAAGCAGCTTCTATACTTAAAGAAAATCTGCGCATATCAGATATAGTGGGAAGAATAGGCGGAGATGAATTTGTTGCATTTATTGTTGATATTGAGTTCTCCCAGGTTGACTCAATATGCACAAGAATAAGAAGATATGTTCAGAATTTCAACCAGCATAGTAATAAGCCGTACAACGTTGATATAAGTATGGGTGTGTACTGCTTTAATTCCATGAATAACGAAACGATTGATCAGCTTATGACAAATGCTGACAGAAGGCTGTATGAAAACAAAAAGTTTAAAAACAAGACCCCGATAAAAGATCAGAGTACATTTAACGACAGAAGACACTGAGGTCATAATAATAATTCATCCGGCCGGTACTTATGCAGTATCAGGCCGGATGAATTTATTTATAAAAGCACAGAGCTTTGAATGGTTAATCTGTCTGTTGTTCAGTTATTTTTTACATGGGAACGCAGGAAATAATGATTTCGGTTATAAGAGCTGCCGTACATGCAGCAAGTGCTACAACTATAAGTGATTTATTCTTTACCGACATAATAAGAGCAGTAATGCAGCCGACACATGAGGAAACAATATTGTCAGTTGAGTAGAAAATATACGGAATAGTCATAGCCCCAAGCACCGAATACGGGATATAGAACAGGAAGCTCTTTATAAACACGGATTTTATTTTTTTTCTTAAAAGGGCAAAAGGAAGCATGCGGATAAGATATGTTGTAAGTGACATTATAAGTATATATATTATAAGCTTCATCTCGGTTATTCCTCTTCTTCGTCATTTTTTACCGGCATAAAAAGAGCGGCGACAGCGGCAGCTGCTACAGCACAGATTATTATTGAAAATCCGGAGCTTATATCTGAAAAATAATATGTGAGACAGCTTATTAAAGATGAAATAATAACAGCTGCAAGAACTCCTCTGCTTTTTTTTGACGGAGGGATTATTATTGCAAGAAACATCCCGTAAATTGCTATTCCAAGTGCGGACTTAAGCCTTGCAGGAAGTATTCCGCCTGCCGCAGCACCTGCAAAAGTACCAAGGCTCCATCCTATAAAAGGAATTAATATAAGACCGTACATATATTTTTTATTTATAAGCCTTTCCTTTGAAGATGCAACCGCAAAAATTTCATCAGTTATACCAAATGCGGTTATAAGTCTGTGGGGAGTAGTAAATGATTTATCGAGTTTTTGCGACAGGGAGATACTCATAAGAGCATACCGTATGTTTATAATCAGCTGGGTAAGTGCCATTTCTGCAAATGAACCTGAAGCAGATATTATGTCGAGTCCTGCAAACTGGCCTGCAGAGGTGAGGTTTGTCATTGAGATTATAACTGCCGCAGGTACAGAGATATGCTGACTTGCAGCCATAAGACCAAATGTAAATGATACGGAAAGATAACCGAGGCCTATAGGGATTCCGTCTTTTATTCCCTGCTTTGCAGTTGTTAATGAAAAGTTCATTTGTATTCCTCCGGAAAATAATATTAGAAACTCCGATTTGTGAATCTGACTGAATATTAACGTAAAAACATCTGAATTTGAATTATTTTTTACAATGCTATTGAATTAAGATGAAAAATCGTTTATAATATTAGGTGTAGAGAGCTTTTCTTTTGTTTATTGTTTTGCGACGATTCTTATTATAACAAATCTGAAGCTTTTTTTCTATATCTTCTTTTATTTTTAAATTGAGATGTAAAAAACTTAAAAAACCAAGCAATATTCATTAATAACGGATATTGCTTGTTTCAGCTGTGATCATACTGACTTTGCGGTTACAATGTGGAAAAAGTATTATTTATTGAATTTTTTGCATGAACGCTGACATTCGGATGCATGAGAGCAGCCGCAGCAGCCTCCTTTTTTCCTGTTATTTATAAGGCGGATAACTGCAAATGTAACGGCAAGTGCCAGTATAAGGATTATTATTATCGAACCGATATTTTCACGTATAAAACCCATAATTATCAAGCCCGTCCTTTCTGTATTATAATCAGTTTTTCTTTTATAAGGCATAATAAGACACAATGATTATAATTCTATTATACTTCATAAAGCTGTAAAATGCTATATGGTAAATCAATTAATTATGTTTTTTCTTTACTGCAAGTTGACACGTTGAAGTATTACGGTGTATAATTATATATAATATGACTAAATCAATATTTTACCCGTTTTTGAGGCGGTGGGTAAAAATATGCAGACCTGATTAAAAGCTACATACTACAAAACGGAGGAGAAACATGGATAAGGAAATGATATGTGAAAACAATCATAAAGACACCGGAACAATAAAAAAATTTTCCGGAAAAATGCCTGCTGAGCAGGTACTCTATGATGTAGCTGAATTGTTCAAGGTTTTCGGTGATGCAACACGAATAAAGATACTGTTTGTGCTTCTTGAAAATGAAATGTGTGTATGTGACATAGCACAGATATTAAATATGCAGCAATCAGCTATTTCACACCAGTTAAGGGTTCTTAAGCAGGCACGTCTTGTAAAATACCGCAGGGAAGGCAAAACTGTATTTTATTCATTATCGGATTCACATGTGCATACAATGCTGCACCAGGGCATAGATCATGCAAGTGAATAAATAGTTATTAAGAAGATATTGCCGGAATATCATAGATGCAAGTATAACCTGCCGTCTCAGATAAATGGGTAAGTTATATTTATGAAAGGATTGAACTGAATGAAAAAGACGAAAAAAATATTGGCATCATTAATGGCTATATCAATGACAGCAGCAGTTTCATCATGTAACTCATCAAAGAACAGTTCAAGCGAGGACAAGCTTGATCCTACTATTCGCAAGGAGCTTTCATCAATAGCGGCATCAGATAAAAGACTTACAGGTGAAATTGAAAACAAGACAATAAAGTGGATGGCCAACTGGGGATTTACAGACGGTACACATGTTGAATATGCGGTTTTTCAGGAAAGATACGGAGGAAAAGTAGAGGAAACAATTGTTGACTGGTCGGTAAGATATGAAAAACTGGCAACAGCAATAAACGGAAATGAGGGAATAGATTTTTTTCCTGCCGGTGATGCAGATGCTTTTCCTAAAGGTGCGATAAAATCAATGTTTGCTCCCGTTGATGATTACATAGATTTTAACACGGAGTTATGGAGCGATGTTAAGGCTGTAAATGACATGCTCAAATGGGATGGAAAACATTACGTTATGTGTACTAATATAAGCGGAGGAAATACAGCTGTATTCTATAACAGGAAAACTATAGAAGAATACGGACTTGATGATCCGGCAGAGCTTTTTAAAGAAGGAAAATGGGACTGGAATACGTTCAAGGGAATGCTGGAAGAATTCTCAGACCCTGATAACGGACTCTACGGTCTTGACGGATACTGGACAGAAGCGGCGCTTTCGCTGACAACAGGTGTTCCTTATGTCGGACTTAAAGACGGAAAGCTCGTAAACAATCTCAGAGATCCGAACCTTGAAAGAGTTCAGAACTTTATGGCTGATTTACACAGATCGGGATGTGTTATTGATAAGGAAAAGTTTGACTGGAATGAGATGCCGACATTTATCGGTGAGGGTAAGGAGCTGTTTTACCCATGCGGATTATGGGCAGTGTACAAGTCCCCGTCCGAATGGCAGAAAACCCTGGGAAAAGATGCGTTTTTCGTGCCTATGCCAAAAGACCCGGAGGCAGATGAATATTATATACCTGCTACAGTAGAGGGCTTTCTTATGGTTTCCGGAGGAAAAAATCCCGAGGGTGTCGCAAAATTTGTTGAGTGTAAGAGGGCAACCCTTCTTAACAAGGCAATGGACGATATAGGAAACAATCTCCTTATTGATTCATTTGGATGGACACAGGAAATGATAGATATGAGAGATGCGATGACAGAGCTTGCAATAAAAAATCCTGTATTTGATTTCTACACAGGGGTAAGTGCTGATGTTACTGATACACTTGACAGCGGCGAATATGGCATACGTGCTTCACTTCAGGGCGGTGTTTCATGGGCAGAAACAGTATCGGCTTGTTACAATGTTATGGATACATTAATTAAAGACGCAAATGAAGGTATTACCTGATAAAAAAAGGGGGGGTTGCCTCAAAAGGCAGCCCCCTGTGTATATTTTCCCTGATAGGAGCTTCTTCTTAAAAGCTCCTTGTCGATTCCGTTGATTACTGATTTTTTATTTAAAGTCCATAGTGGTGCAATTAATGTAGCTCTGCTTCCGTCACCTGTTACACGTTCAATTATTGTATCAGGATGCATAATTTCTATCTGGTCACAGACAATATTTATATATTCCTGAAGTTCTGGAATGTTAAAAGGATGACAATTGTATTCTTCTGCCAGTCGTGTGCCGTTAATAATGTGAAGCATGTGTATTTTTACACTGTGCGGTCTGAGGGCACTTACCCTTGAGGCAGTTTCAATCATCATTTCACGTGTTTCACCGGGAAGACCGTTAATAATGTGAACACATATATTGATTCCTTTGCTGTGAAGAAAATTATATGTTCTGATAAATTCTTCATATGTGTGACACCTGTTTATTTTTTCTGCTGTATGATCAAATACTGTCTGAAGTCCAAGTTCAACGGTCAGATATGTTTGGCTGTTAAGGTAAGAAAGATACTCAGCCATTTCATCTGTTATACAGTCAGCGCGTGTAGCTATTGAAATGCCTACGCAGTCATCAAATGCCAGGGCCTCTTCAAACATAGGCCTCAGTATATTTACCGGTGCATATGTGTTTGAACCGGCCTGAAAATACGCAATATACAGGCAGTCATGCCATTTGTGTGACAGAAGTTCTTTTTGTGCTGCAAGCTGTCCGGTTATTGTATCATACCTGTTCCCTGAAAAGTCACCGCTCAGTGAAGCGGAACAATAAGTGCATCCGCCGGTACCTTTTGTTCCGTCCCTATTAGGACAGTTTGCCCCGGCATTTAATGACAATTTAATAACTTTTTTGCCAAATCTACTTCTGAGATAGGAATTTTGTGTAAGATATCGCTTGGTGCTGTTGATGTTTTCTTCAGTTTTGGGCATATAGGACAATCCTTTTTGTGTATTATGTTATATTATTATTAATATATTGATTTTATAACGGCAATATGTTATAATTATAGCGTAAAATGTACTAAATGTATTATACTATAGTTTTTATATAATAGCAATAATAAATTGCAGAGGAAGTGTGAGATATGAATGTATTGATTACCGGTGCGTGCGGCCTGATCGGTGAAAAAATCTGTTCCGGTATATTGAAAAAGGAGAACAAAGTAATTGCAACTGATATAAATCCAAGTGAGTATAACGAAGGAAAAGCAAATTACAGATTTGTCCAGGCTGATGTAAATGACAGAGATGTATTTGACGAGCTGTTTAAGGAAGAAAAATTTGATGTTGTCATTCACTGTGCATGTACTGTTGATAATGATTTTGGACATATTGTTACTGAAAATGAAATTAAACGGAGCGCTGTCTTTGACAGCTTTATATACACATCAGCTGTTGCTGCCGGTGTCAAAAAATTCATTCTTTTAAGTACAAGTCAGGTATATGAGCTGCCTAAAACAAGAGAGCCTATCCGTGAAACAGATAAACTCCGGCTTGTTACAAACTATGCAAAGTTAAAATATGATTCGGAAAGAAAACTCGCATCCTCAATAAACAAACAGACTGAAATGATTGCTATTGTACTGAGAGTGGCACCTATATATACAGGAACCTATCTTGACAACCTTGTAAATAAAATACTTGATTCGGACAATAAAATGTTTGTATACCGTAACGGTGACTATGGATTTCAGTTTTGCTGTCTTCATAATCTGGTTGATTTTATATTATGTTTTATCAGAATGAAAGACGACAAAAAATACATAGGAATATACAACGTTTCAGATCCTAATATAATCTCCGTACGTGAAATAATAAAATTTGTCAGATCAAAAAATAAATACGGCCCTGTTATTCAGCGTAATATAACTTCTGATATGGTCAAAGCAAAGCTTGCCAAGATAACAGACAGGGAGCAGATGAAGACAAATTACAGATACAATGACCTGGATACGTTTTTTAACAATAACCTTCTTGACGGAACGAAATCCAACAGTATATGTAATTTCAGATGGAATATCGATAATACAAAATAAAAAAATTACAGTATCTTTTAAAGATACTGTAATTTTTTTTGTTTATTAAAGGCTTAAGCGTTTACTTTCTGTTCCTCGGGTTTTTTAAGAGTGCTGCAGCTTATTCCTAATATCAGCCATATAAACGGTGAAACAGTAGGGGCGCTTGTGTTTATAAAGCTTATAAATATGTATGATACAATGCTCAGGAAAACAGCACAGAAAATCCAGTCTGCTTTTTCTGAAAAGAATTTTGCAGCTTGTTTTACAGCACTGACAAGGGCGTATACTACTGCAGTAATAAAGCTTATACAGAACGGAATACCGAATGATGCTGCATAGAACAGATATTCATTGTATGGTCTGTCAAATGTAAAGTCAGGCTTATATCCGCTAATCATAAGTCCCTGAGTATGATCCATCTGAGGAATAATAAAGCTGTCAGGACCAACGCCTGTTACAGGGAATTTTTTAATAAATTCAAAGGCCTTATCCCAGAGATAAGAGTATAATGATGAAATGCTGTCTATTTCAAACGGATTATCTCTGAAGCGATATTCCCCGAATGAATATAGCCTTCTGAAGCCGTCCTGCCATATTATACTGCCGTCATAAAGCGTAAAACCATCAATAAACATTATTGACAATGCTGCTGCAAAGCCGATTATCATCAGAAGAAATGATAAAAAAGGTTTAAAATCAGCACTTTTCTTTTTCTTGCTTATTATTGCAACGATGAAAAATGTAACAGTAATAACTGCAGCAGATATAAGTCCGATAAGAGTCTGGGTTTTTATTATAAAAAATGCAAATGGAATAATAGCTATTTTATAAAATAAGCGTCGTTTTGCGGATTTGTCATAGCATGATCCGGCAAGTGCTATTGAAAGTCCCACTGAAAGAAGTGATACAAGAAATACAGGACTTCCTGTAGCTCCGCTTGGAAGATAAAAATCTGTCTTTGTCTCATACCTGAGGCTACCATAGAATTCAGGGAATGACGGTAAAAACTGCAGCGCTGACCAGATACACTGTACGGATATTATTATTATAAAAGCATCAAATATTCGTTTTACGGCAGCCTTGTCTGATATTGAAATACCGCCGAGAAATACAAGCATATAACTGAGATATGTCATAAAGCCTTCGTATCTGCCGAATCTGTAGCCTAAAAACCATGTATAATCCGGTACACCTGAAAATGAATTAAGTGAGGATATGTACATAAATATGAACATTACAAGAACAGCAATACACGGAATGAGTTGTTTTTTAGTAAGAGTCTGCTTGATAAGTGCAATAATAAATATACTTGCACCTAATATTCCTATAACAGCAAGTGTAAATGAGGGCAGTGCGCGCCAGTCATGGAGAATGGAATATATAAATTCAGAGCTTTCATAATTTTCCCACATTGGGTAGCCCTCTGTAGTACCTATTGTGGATGCTTTACATGCTATAAGCTCAGTTGCACATGAAATTACAGAAAGTATAATAAATCCGATAATTAGCGAATATGAAGCAAATTTGTTGAACTGTTCATAGGTCATATTAAGTATAAAATTAGACTTTTCCGTTGTGTGGAAAATAGTTTTGTGCATTTTCTGTTTTTTCTCATCCATACTAAAAACAAATCCTTTCATTTCAGATAAAGATACCCTACTTTTTGCGGTAGGGTATCTTTTACTTTTATTTTGCGTATTCTATTGCTCGGCTTTCACGGATCATGTGAACCTTAATCTGTCCCGGATAATCCATTTCATTTTCAATCTGCTTAACTATATCACGTGATACAAGAACCATTTTTTCGTCATTTATTACTTCAGGGAGTACCATGATTCTTACTTCACGGCCTGCCTGAACAGCAAAGCACTTGTCAACACCCTCATATGATGAGCATATTTCTTCAAGCTTCTGAAGACGTTTGATATAGCTTTCGTAATTTTCGCTTCTTGCCGCAGGTCTTGCAGCAGATATAGCATCTGCAGCCTGTACAATACAAGCGATTACTGTAGTAGGTTCTACGTCATTATGGTGGGCTTCAATAGCGTGGATGACTTCAGGGCTTTCCTTGTACTTTTTACATACATCTACGCCTATCTGAACGTGTGAGCCTTCTATTTCAGCTGTCAGGGCCTTTCCTATATCGTGGAGAAGTCCTGCACGTCTTGCCATATTAGCGTCGACACCAAGCTCAGAAGCAAGTATTCCTGAGAGCTGTGCTACCTCGATAGAATGATTAAGTACGTTCTGGCGGTAGCTTGTACGGAATCTCAGACGACCGATAAGCTTGATAAGCTCATGATTGATATTGTGAACATTTGTTTCAAGTACGGCACGGTCGCCTTCCTGCTTGATTTTGTGTTCAACCTCGCGTCTTGCCTTATCAACCATTTCTTCGATTCTTGTTGGATGAATTCGTCCGTCTGCAATAAGTCTTTCAAGAGCAATCCTTGCAACTTCACGTCTTAGCTGATCAAAGCATGATAATGTTATTGCCTCAGGTGTATCATCAATAATAAGATCAACACCTGTAAGAGTTTCAAGGGTTCTGATGTTTCTTCCCTCACGGCCTATTATACGGCCCTTCATTTCATCGTTAGGGAGTGCGACAACAGATACAGAGGACTCTGATACCTGTTCAGCTGCACATTTTGCAATTGCAAGAGAAATGTAGTTTCTGGCTTTTTCATCGCAGGAATCTTTGATCTGCTGCTCGTAATTAGCAATTTTAAGAGCTTTTTCATGTACAAGATCTGATTCAAGCTGTGATATAATATAATCCTTTGCCTGCTCTCTTGTGAATTCTGAAATTCTTTCAAGAATATCCATTTGGTTTTTCTTGATTATTTCTGCTTCATTCAGTTTTTCATCAGCTGATTTGATTTTGTTCTGGAGAATTTCCTCTTTACGTTCAAGATTATCGTTTTTCTTGTCGAGGTTTTCCTCCTTCTGCTGAATTCTTCTTTCCTGTCTTGAAATGTCTGCGCGTCTGTCTTTGATTTCTTTATCAGCTTCTGATTTTAATTTGTAAATTTCATCTTTAGCTTCAACAAGTGCGGCTTTTTTCTTGCTTTCAGATTCGATTTTAGCGTTTTCAATAATTCTCTCCGCTTCTTTTTCAGCGGAACCAATTGCAGCCTCGGCTTGCTTTTGTCTGTAAGAAATACCTTGTTTAAAACAAATAAAACCTGATATGCAGGCACCTATTATTAGAGCTAATAAACCAACAACAACTGTTGTTAACATGGAAAACAATTCCTCCTTTCACTGGTAAGATAATTAAAAATTGTATTAAACGCATACCTGTGAAACCGGTACATAGTAATATTTAATTTTTAAACTTCAAGAAACTAATTTTCCACAATGATCTATTTTAATTTATAATATATCTGTAAAGGTAATTATGTATTTGAGAGATTAAAAAATATTTGATTTCATAACAGGTAAATGCGTTTTGTTTTATGTGTCATTTAAAGGACACAATTTAATAAGCAATGGCCTATCAAATATAATTGCAGATATGAATAAATGCAATACTTCTATTTTAAATCTTTTTAGCTTAAAAGTCAAGGAATTTTAAAATATTAAACAAACCTTTAGCATTAAAGTTTAAATTTTTTGTTTCCGATTTTAATTCCAGAATATTACTATAGCGATTTTTGCTTTTGACATCTTGACTTTTATATTTTAATAAAGTATAATATAGATAATTACCTGAGTAATTTATTTATATTATACTAAAACAATGATAAGGAAAGCCCTATGTACGAGAGCTTTATAAGAGAAATTTCACCATAGGCTGAGAGTGAGATTATAGTTGTACAGAAAGGATACCGTCCTTAGAGTGCGTCTAATAGACGACGGGTATTCTCCGTTACAGGAATATTTAAGATCTGCAGATTTAATAATTTAAGCTTAGCTTTTATACTGCAGGAATCAGGGTGGAACCGCAATTTTTTTGCCCCTTGGATAATTAATATCCGAGGGGCATTTTTAATTTTATTGATATTTTGAAAGGAATTGATTTTTAATGATTAAACTTACATTAAAAGACGGAAGCATAAGAGAAGCTGAAAAAGGCCAGTCTGCTGCCGACATAGTAAAAAGCATAGGCTCAGGACTCCTGAAGGCTGCCTGCTGTGTGAAAATCAACGGCAATGTTGCGGATTTAAGAACAATTATAAATGATGACTGTGAATTTGAAGTAATGACATTTGACAGCATTGAGGGTAAGAAAACATTCTGGCACACAGGCTCGCATATTTTAGCACAGGCTGTAAAGCGTCTGTATCCTGAAGCAAAGCTTGCTATAGGTCCTGCTATAGATAACGGATTTTATTATGATTTTGATGTTCCGAAGCCGTTTACAGCAGAGGAACTCTCAAACATTGAGGCTGAAATGAAAAAAATCGTAAAAGAAAGCATTAAGCTTGAACAGTTCGAAATGTCACCTGAGGATGCAATTGCGTATCTTAAGGAACAGGGAGAGCATTACAAGGTAGAGCTGTGTGAGGAGCATGCAGATAAGGGTGAACCTATCTCATTCTACAGACAGGGCGACTTTACAGATCTTTGTGCAGGTCCGCATCTGCTTTCAACATCAGGAGTAAAGGCATTCAAGCTTCTTTCATGCACAGGTGCTTACTGGAGAGGCAGCGAAAAGAACAAGATGCTTTCAAGAATTTATGCTGTTGCATATCCTAAGGCTGCAGAGCTTGAGGAATATTTAACAAAGCTTGAGGAAGCAAAAATGAGAGATCACAATAAACTTGGACGTGAACTCGAGCTGTTTACAACAGTTGACATAATAGGACAGGGTCTGCCAGTCATGCTTCCGAAGGGTGCAAGAGTAATCCAGCTCCTTCAGAGATTTATAGAGGATGAGGAAGAAAGAAGGGGTTATCTGCTTACAAAAACCCCTCTTATGGCAAAGAGTGACCTTTATAAGGTTTCAGGACACTGGGATCATTATAAGGAAGGAATGTTTGTTCTCGGCGATGAGTCAAAGGATAAAGAGGTATTTGCATTAAGACCTATGACATGTCCGTTCCAGTATCAGGTTTTTCTTAACAGAAAGCGTTCATACAGAGATCTTCCTATGCGTCTGGGCGAAACATCAACACTTTTCAGAAACGAAGACAGCGGTGAAATGCACGGACTTATCAGGGTAAGACAGTTCACAATTTCAGAAGGACATCTTATACTCAGACCGGAACAGCTTGAAGAGGAGTTCAAGGGTTGTCTTGAGCTTGCAAACTATGTCCTGGACGTACTGGGACTTAAAGATGATGTAACATATCGTTTCTCTCAGTGGGATCCGAATAACAAAGAAAAATATATAGGAACAACTGAGCAGTGGGATGAAGCACAGGGTGTTATGGCAAAGATACTCGACCATCTCGGAGTAAAATATACTATCGGTATAGATGAAGCTGCATTCTATGGTCCGAAGCTTGATATTCAGATAAAGAATGTACACGGCAAGGAGGATACTCTTGTAACTATCCAGATAGATCAGATGCTTGCTGAAAAGTTCGGAATGGAATATGTTGATGTCGATGGTTCAAAGAGAAGACCATATATTATCCACAGAACTTCACTCGGATGCTACGAAAGAACGCTTGCACTCCTTATTGAAAAATATGCAGGAGCATTCCCGCTCTGGCTTGCACCTGAACAGGTTACTCTTATCCCTATTGCAGACAGACATCTCGACTATACAAATGCTGTCTATGAAAAGCTTCGTTCATATGGAATACGCTGTTCTGTTGATGACAGAGCTGAAAAGGTAGGATATAAGATAAGACAGGCACAGCTTGAAAAGGTTCCTTATATGCTCGTTCTCGGTGACAATGAGATAGCTGACAACAAGGTTGCAGTACGTTCACGCAAGGACGGAGACCTCGGAACAATGACAGTTGACGAGCTTGTTCAGAAGCTTGTTAAGGAAATTGCTGAAAAGACAAGATAAAATTCAATGAAAATAATGCTGACTTCCGGTATATACGGAGGTCAGTTTTTTGTGAAAAATGAAATATGGAATATATATAAATAATAACCAGTATATAAAAGTTAATTAATTGTTTTATAATATATTTAGTAAAAAATTTTTGAATAAATTGTAAATATTCTATAGAATATTTGTAATTTGTAATGTAATAATGTATAATTTAATTTACATCAGACAGGATATCTTAAATTTTTAGATATTCTGACAGAATAACAATAAAATATATTCAGGAGGAAAGCTATGAAAAACTTAACTAAAAGAACATTGGCAGCAGTTATGGCACTTACAGTTACATCGACAACACTGGCATATACAGGATTGAATCCAAAGGATACTATATCAGAGGTTACTGTATCTGCGGAAACACTTACAAGCGGAGATTTATCGTATGTTATAAATGACGGAAAGATTACAATTACAGGTTGTGATAAAGAAGCAACAACAGTTGTTGTTCCTGATGAAATAGGTGGAGTACCTGTAACAAAAATCGGAGTCAGTGCGTTTGAATCGTGTAAAGGCTTAAAAAGTGTAACAATAGGAGAAAATGTAACGACAATAGGTAATTATGCATTTCGAAACTGTACAGCCCTTACTGAATTGGCAATACCTGACTCAGTAACTATATTGTCATATCAGTCATTTTACGGATGCAGTGGATTAAAGAAGGTGAGTCTTGGAGAAGGCTTAACGACAATAGGAGAAAACGCATTCGGGAACTGCAAACTGCTTGAAGATCTGAAGTTCGGAAGCAATATTAAAGAAATAAATTCATATGCATTCAGTGGATGTGTAAGTCTTACAGGTATAGTAATACCTGATAAAGTAACAGCGTTAGGTAATAGTGCTTTTTCTGGATGCAGCGGACTTACAGATGCAGTAATAGGAAA
>JAEWXO010000037.1 GCA_023458875.1 Bacillota bacterium
GTGTTGACCCCGAAAATCAGATGCTTAGAAACGCCGATACCCTTGATGCTGACTGGCCCACAGATGAAGAAACAGACTTCGATATGGTTTTGATGAATCCTCCTTACTCTGCAAAATGGTCTGCAGCGCAGGGTTTCCTGAATGATTCACGTTTCTCTGACTACGGTGTTCTTGCTCCACAGTCAAAGGCTGATTATGCTTTTCTTCTTCATGGCTTTTATCATCTGAAGAATACAGGAACAATGGCTATCATTCTTCCTCATGGTGTTCTGTTCAGAGGTGCGGCAGAGGGCAAAATCAGACAAAAGCTTGTTGACAGCGGTGCAATATATGCAGTTATCGGTCTGCCTTCAAATCTTTTCTATAACACATCTATTCCGACAACAATTATCGCACTCAAAAAGAATCGTGACGGAAGAGATATTCTTTTCATTGATGCGTCAAGCCAGTTTGTCAAGGGCAAGAATCAGAATAAGCTGACTGATGAGAACATCGACCATATTATTCAGCTTTACACCGACCGAAAGGATGTTGACAAGGAATGTCATCTCGCAAGCTATGAGGAAATCGCTGCAAATGACTACAACCTCAATATTCCTCGCTATGTCGATACTTTTGAACAGGAAGAAGAAATCAGTCTTTCAGATATAGCAAATGAGCTGCTTGAAGAAGACAAGGAAATTCAGAACGCACACAGCGAACTTCTTGCGCAATTTTCAGAACTGACAGCCAACGATGAACAGGCACAGGCTGAAATTGCCGCACTTCTGAAAACATTGGAGGGGTTGTGCTGATGAGTAAGAATCAGAATATGCCACAGGTTCGATTCAAGGGATTTACTGACACTTGGGAACAGCGGAAGCTCGGTGAGGTAGCCGATATTGTCGGTGGAGGCACTCCAAGCACGTCCAATTCTGATTACTGGGATGGTGAACTAGATTGGTATGCTCCTGCGGAAATTGCCGACCAAATATATATAAGTTCAAGCACAAGAAAAATCACTAAACAAGGATACGAAAACAGTTCTGCAAAGATGTTGCCTGTCGGAACGGTATTGTTTACATCTCGTGCAGGTATAGGTAAAACCGCTATTTTACGCAAAGAAGGCTGTACTAATCAAGGCTTTCAATCGATTATTCCTCATAAAAATGAGCTTGATTCATACTTTATTTTTTCTCGCACAGAGGAACTAAAAAGATACGGTGAAACTGTTGGTGCAGGTTCAACTTTTGTTGAGGTATCAGGAAAACAAATGGCAAATATGGACTTAATGATGCCTAAATCAATGGGAGAACAACAACAAATCGGCACATATTTCAAGAACCTCGACAACCTTATCACCCTTCATCAGCGTAAGTGTGACACACTGGCAAAATTGAAGAAAGCAATGCTTCAAAAAATGTTTCCAAAAAATAGTGAGATGGTTCCCGAAATCAGATTTGCAGGATTTACTGACGCTTGGGAACAGCGTAAGTTGGGAGAACTCGGTTCTTGTCAGTCTGGAATAGGTTTTCCTGATGCTGAACAAGGTGGTAAAGAAGGTACTCCGTTTTTTAAAGTTTCTGATATGAATATTGTCGGTAATGAGTACGAATTATTGTATTCAAATAACTTTGTAACACAAGAACAAATAGAGCGAAAAAAGTGGAAACCAATAACCGAAGTGCCTGCAATGTTCTTTGCAAAAGTTGGTGCGGCTGTTATGCTAAACCGCAAAAGAATAGTAAATAAGCCGTTTTTACTTGATAACAATACAATGGCATATAAATTTGGTAATGGTTGGGGCACTGATTTTGGAAGAACACTTTTTGATACAATCAACCTCGCTTCTTTAGTACAAGTAGGTGCATTACCTTCTTATAACGCAAGTGATGTTGAAGGGATTGAAATATCTTTACCTACAATAGAAGAACAACAGCAAATCGGGACATATTTCAAGAACCTCGACCACCTTATCACCCTTCATCAGCGTAAGGTGGAAACGCTGAAAAAATTGAAAAAATCTATGCTCCAGAAGATGTTTATATGAAAGGTGACGAACGAAATTGGCAGAATTAGAACAGACAATTGAAGAAAAATTGATAAATCAGCTTACACAGGGCAAAAGTCAATGGACATATCGCCCTGACCTCAATGACGAAAACAAGCTGTGGGAAAACATCAGGACTATTCTTGAACGCGGCAACAAGGAACAGCTTGTCGGACAGCCTTTGACCGACAAGGAGTATGAACAGGTCAAGAATCAGCTTTCTTTTCCTACTTTCTACGATGCAGCTAAGTGGATTGCAGGTGAAAACGGTGTTGCTCACGTTTCGGTTCAAAGAGATACAAAGACAGTACAGCTGACTGTCCTGAAGCGTGATGACATTGCAGGCGGTTCAAGTGTTTATGAAGTAATCAACCAATACAGAGCCTTAAAAGATGACGAGGAAGATATTCACAGCCAAAACCGCCGTTTTGATGTTTCCTTACTGATAAACGGTATTCCGCTTATTCATATTGAGCTGAAAAACCGTAAACACTCATATATGGACGGCTTCAGACAGATTAAAAAGTACATTCGTGAGGGCAAGTTTACAGGCGTATTCTCGGCAATTCAAATGTTTGTTGTTTCAAATGCTGTTGACACAAAGTATTTTGCGGCAGCAAGCGAAGAAGAACTGAATGAAAAGTTTCTTTCAGGTTGGGAAGATTCAGCAAATGCACCTATTACCGATTATCTGAAATTTGCTTTAAATGTGCTTAAAATCCCTGAAGCTCATCAGATGGTAATGAAATATGTGGTTTTAGATCAGGAAGCAAAGAGAATTCTTTTGCTCCGTCCCTATCAGATTCACGCTATTGAATCAGTCAGAACAGCATCAAGACAGAGTAAATCAGGCTATATATGGCACACAACAGGCTCGGGCAAGACCATGACAAGCTACAAAACCGCAAGAAATTTGTTGATTGATATACCGAGCATTGAAAAGACGATTTTCCTAATTGACCGAAAAGACCTTGATACACAGACTACTCAGGCTTTCCAGTCCTATGCAAATAACGATGTTGTCGATGTTGATGAAACGGATAATGTTAGCGATTTGATTGATAAGCTAAAAAATAAGAATCAGCAAGTTATTGTTACAACTATTCAGAAGTTATCTATTGCAATTAAGAAACGACTAAAAGAAGGCACACCTGCTTACAACCGTATTAAGAATCTGCGTGTTGCTTTCATTGTAGATGAATGTCACAGAGCAGTTACACCGAAAACACAAAGACTGCTTTATCAGTTCTTCCATAATTCGTTGTGGTATGGCTTTACAGGTACACCTCGTTTTGACGTGAATGCCTATGCTGCTGAAGGTGATTTACCACGCACAACAGATGAGCTTTACGGAGAATGTTTGCATAAGTACACAGTCAAGGAAGCCATCAGAGATGAAGCTGTTCTTGGCTTCCAGACGGAGCATCTTGGTATAAGTCATCTAAACAGTGATGACAGCAACGAGGATTTGTCCATATATGAAACAGAAACTCATATGCTTGAAGTCTTGAACACGATTATCAATAAGTCGCACGAAAAACTTGGTTTTAAGAATGGCAGAGGCAATACTTATGAAGCTATTTTGACGGTAAAATCAATTAAACAAGCTCAAGCGTATTATGATTTACTGAAAAAAGTTAAGAACGGTGAAACAAGGGTAACAATCAACGAAGAAACAAAAAGAGTTCTGCCTGATTTTCCTAAGTTTGCTATTACATACTCGGTGTCAAGTGATGAAGATAACGAAAGTGCAGATGTCAATGTACCGAAGATGAAGGAATCACTTGATGATTATAACGCTATGTTCGACACATCATACGGAATTGGCGAAATAAAGGGATATAACGCTAATCTGAATGACAGACTTGCAAGAAAGAAAACAAAATTCAAGAACCGTTATGAACAGCTTGACCTTGTTATCGTAGTAAATAGACTTCTCACAGGCTTTGATGCTCCTTGTCTGTCAACGGTATTTATGGACAGACAGCCGATGCACCCACACGATATTATCCAGGCTTTTTCAAGAACAAACCGACTTTTTGACAAACCGAAGGTCGCAGGACAAATTGTAACATTCCAGTCACCTCACAAATTCAAAGAAGCAGTTGATGAAGCTCTTATTCTATACTCAGCAGGCGGACAGGCTTCTGTGCTTGCTCCTGATTGGGATACAGTACACGATGAATTCAGAAAGTCACTTGCATATCTTCGTGTGACAGCAGAAACACCTGATATGATTGCTACTCTTTCAAAAGAAGGTCAGATTAGGTTTGTAAAGGCTTTTCAGGAGTTTGATAAAATCTATTCGAATTTGAAAGCATTTACAAAATATGCAGATAATCCGCCTGATTCCTATGGTATCAAACAAGAAGAATACGAAATGTATGCCGCTTGGTATCTGAATATCCGTGAGAAATATAAGAAAGAAAGACCTGATAACCCTGATGATATTCCGCCAATGGATTTGGAATATGAATTAAAAGCATATAGCAAAGAGCGAATAGACTATGATTACATTGTTGGCTTGATTCAATCAGTTGTTTCCGCAACCGACGAGGAACGTAGTGAAAAGCATTATCAGAATCTTTGTTATGAAATTACGAAGTATATCGAAGATTTGCTTTCCACTAATCCAAAACTTGGTGAGTTAATGCAAGAATTATGGAATAAAATCAACGAGAATCCAGATGAATTCAAGGATAAGCGAGTATCATATATTCTTGAAGATATGCGTAAAGAAACTATCAACAATGTTCTTTCAGAGTTTGCAGAGGAATGGAGTGTAGCTCTTGAAGCAATTTCCTATGCAGCAGACAGATATGAATACGGCGATACAGAAATTCCAGGACTCAACAACTTGAAGAAGTCTGCTGACTTTGATGCATATTCCGAAACACACGATGGAATGTCAAAATTCAAGTATCATCAAGCCATAAAGAAAGCGTTACTCGAAATACTGAACGAGGAAATTATTCCTCTCAGGGATGACGGATACAGGATTGATGACAACGTAAAGATTTCAAAGACAACCGAATAAATAAAATAGAAAAAAGAGTCAAGCTTTTGCTTGGCTCTTTTTTCTGCTTATAGGCTTACGTTGATGAAGGGTGATAAGATTGTCGAGGTTGTCAAAATATAATCCAATCTTACACTGTTCCTCTAAATTTGGAGCAGATAATGAACACATTCATTGGTTCTTTAAGTAATGCAGAAATGTCTTTGTCCACTAAACCTCTTGATAAATGGATTAATATCTACTCAACTCTTTTTGATAAGATAAATAAAAGATGATCTGAAAGTGGCGTAACAGTTAATTTATTGATTATGTTACTTGGATTTCAATTTATAAAAGACAAGCTATGTCGAAAAGATTTATAGAGCTTATAAGGAATATTACAATGACAATGCATACCAATTTAATAATAACTGCATTAAATTTAATAGTTTTATTTACATTTCAAGAAAATTATAATAGTGAAGACGCACTTCGGAAATACCTGCATGATCATGATTGTGAGCAATAATATAACTTTTATCACTGTTTCCTATTTTACTTGACATTTATTTATTCTAGTATTATAATTTAATAATCTTAAAGAAAAAGGACATTAATATGGAAATCAAAAATTGCTCTGAATGCGGTATTCAACCATCTGTTCAATCATCTGAGATCGGCTGTATTTTTAGATTTGTTTGTAAGAAATGTGGAAAGTGTACACAAGATATACTATCTCCTACAGCAAAAATGGGTGACCCAATTGATGTTGAAACCCAAGAAAGACTTACTTTGGAATGGAATGAACTGAATTAATACAACCAAAAGAACGATTTTTTCGTTCTTTTTTCATTTGTAATAAAAACCTTATTTTGGATGACTTGCCTTCATTCCATTCTGAAAAATCATCAGGGTATAATTAAGATTTATTATCTACTATGAATTTTCCTTTTTCATACTGTTTGCCGGAACCTATATTAAGTTTCTCCGCTACAATATAAGTGGTAAGCCCCCTGAGAAAATTTTCACTTGGGGTTATTGCTGTTCCACTCTTTTCTCTCTTTTACCTTGAAACTTTCAACTCTTTCCAAACGTCTTGCATAATTAATTCTTTCTGCTTTAGAAAAAACTTTACGAGTTCTGTTTTCAGAAATTTCAAGAACAGTTTTAATTTTTCATATGTACGTTCTGAAGCTTCTGTCAGTCTTGCAAATTCTGCACGTGTGTTGACGGTTTTTTGATTTGGCAAGCTTCTTGATTCAAAGTCGGGATGATACGGAAGATTCCTAGGGAGAATCTGGAGAAAATGGCAGGGTGAACTAATTTACAGTAAAAAAATCGTGGGGACATAATTCAACGTTTCCTTATAAAGAATCCGTTTCCACTAGATAAAGCTTAAAAACCGCACTTTATAATACCTATTATGAGCTTATATAAGCTAGTATAAAAATCTGACGAATTGACTTAAAATGCCTCGGTGTTACAAAAAATCATGTCGTCAGCCTAATGCAGACTGACGACATATTTCAGCAGAAATATATAATGGTCATGGGTCTTATTTGGGACTTAATATTACGAAAACATACAGAAATAAATGATAAGATTGATACTTCGCAATACGCATAAACCACGTATTATAGGCAATTTTCAAAGATATT
>JAEWXO010000038.1 GCA_023458875.1 Bacillota bacterium
TGGGTTTATCGCTTTGAGTTTTCCCATGAGCATGCTCGAATCAGAGGCGGGCTTGCCTTGACAGAACCAGTGCCTGCATGACAAGATAGAGTGCCTACTGGACGACATTATAAATGGGCGCTAACAATAGCCTGCAATATAGGTTGCTATTCGCCCAATACTGAATATGGCAGGGATTTCGACTCTGCGGAGTCGATCGGGCTTTCCGGTCGTCATGGACACCTTCGGACACAACGACAAAGAGGCTGTACGGTGCTGATAATTCAGCAAGGTACAGCCTTATATTTTGTAATGATTATTTTTACTGTGGTCCGAGCTTTACAGGATCCTTCATAACATACTGCTTTAAATGTGCAAGGTCAGGTAATCCGACTTCGCCGTCACCGTTTACATCAGCAGATTTAATCTTCTGCTCGTTAAATGTATAATCACCTAACAGATACTGAGAGAAAATAGTCAGGTCTGTAATTTCCACAACACTGTCATTGTTAAAGTCGCCGTATACAATTTCAGATGGATTTTTAACTGTAGTAACACTTTCCGGTTTTGTAGTAGTAGTGATTGTAGTTGTTGTAGTTGTAGTTTTTGATGTTGATACAGAAGTGGTTTGTGGTGCTTCTGAAGTAGTTGCTGCAGTAGTTTTTTTAGTAGTAGTTGTTGTTGGCGCAGTAGTCACCGGAGCAGTGGTTGTAGTAGTTGATGGAGTGCCATTGTAATAATCCGATACTGTTATACCGTTAGGTCTAAGTGGAATTTTGTGGTCCAGACCTATGAATTTACCGTCTTCGGTTTTCCAGAGGGTAGGGTATAAGTAGTTATCATACTTGTTATTATTCCATCTTAAATCTCGTCCGCCTGGAAATTCAGTAGTTCCTTCTTTGTCACGTGTAAATAATCCGCCGGTATCTGCCGAGTCAATATTTATACACCAGAGTGTATGATGAAGCTGATATTTATTTTTAACTATATAGTCGCTCATTGAACGTAAATATTTTAAGTTCAGATCAAGCAGTTTATCTCCGCCTTCAGTTAAACCGCCCCATTCACCGATTAATAAAGGTGAAATTCCGTCTTCCATTATGTATGCCCAGTTTGGTTGCCAGCACTGTTCGTATAATATTTTCTGTGCTTCAGCATCATCAGCTGTTACAAAATCATCCTTGAACCATGACTGTTCATAAACCAGAGGACCATAATCATGAGGGGAGTAAACAAGCTGTTTTTGATATTTGCCTAAATTTATAGGATAATCCTTTACGCCTCTCAGGTTTCCGCCCCACCAGTTTCCGTAATAATCATTAGTTCCTGTCCATGGGCTTGTGTTTATACTCTCATCGTCCCATATACCGTCTTTAGGGTAAATCTCAACACCCTCTACTAAAATAAGAATGTTCGGATGTACATCAAGTATAGCAAGAGCAGTCTCCTGCGCAACTCTTTTCCAGTTGTTCTTATGGTTGGAATCATCCCAGATAGCACTCTCAGCCTTGTTTTTTACATCACCTGTGTTTGTATGTGGTTCGTTTTTAAGATCAAAGGCAATAATAGTATCATCGTCTTTATATCTTTCTGCTACCCATACCCATGCCTCTTTAAATACTTCTTCTGTGATTGATTTGTTATACCAAAGAGGGGCATTGTGTCCCTGGTTATCTGTTTCAGCGCTGTGGACATCAAGAATTACTTTTATACCTACGCTTTTAAATGTTTCAAGCATAAGATTAAATAATTCATAGCTGTTCAGACCCTCAAGAATAGGGTTGTTATAGCTTGTATCGGTTGAAGCAGGGTATTCACCTTTACTCCATGAATACAGCAGATCTGTTGCTATAGGCATACGTACAACGTTAATGCCCTTGCTGGCTACCATTTTTATATCTGCAATTATATCACTGTGATATGAGTCCAGTAACATTCTTTCTCTGCAGTTAAAGCCAAACCAGTTTGCACCTGTAATCCAGACTTTATTTCCGTCCTTGTCGACTATATTTGTTCCCTCGACATGCAGCCAGTCGTCATGGCCGTCGTCAACAGCAGCATTTACAGCAGAATTATCGGTTATTTCCGGATTTTTAAAGTTTACTAAGAAAGAAGATGCTATAATTATCGATGCAGCTGCGGCTGAAATTCGTTTTATTGGTATCACTTTTAATTCCTCCCAAATTTATTAATACAAAAAACATACCCACTTAATATAAATAGTATCTTATTTTGCATAAAAAGTCAAGAGGAATTATATAATTTTTTGTATTATTTATATATTAAAAATGCTAATGCAGGGACTTCGCTTCTGCGGAGTCAATCAGGCTTTGCAGAAGTGCTGGATCTTCGCATCAGCAGTTGACAAGGGCGTCGGGTGTGTCGTGGATGTTTACGGGCTGTTGGAGCTGCATTTTTTCTTTTGCAACGGAGAGCATAAGCTTTATGCGATTTTCCTGGTTAACTCTTGTAGCGCCTGGGTCGTAATCTATAGGGACAATGTTTGCATTTGCATGACGTTCGCATATTTGTCTTATCATGCCTTTTCCTACTATGTGGTTAGGGAGACATCCGAACGGCTGGCAGCATACGATATTTTCATAGCCGTTTTCAATAAGTTCCAGCATTTCTGCTGTGAGGAACCAGCCTTCTCCCATTTTGCTTCCGTGTCCGATTATATCATTTACAAGACTTTTAATATGTGCATATGTGGATGGAATAGTAAATTTTTTAGTCTGTGCAATGGCATTTATATGGGCGGTTTCAATCTTTTTCAGGTAATTAATAATTATCTTTACAACCGTTGATTTGATTTTGCTGCCGCCGTATAGCTTTATATCTTCCAGTCTGTTATCTACTTTAAAAATCATAAATCCCATCAATCCCGGAAGCATTACCTCACAGTCCTGGTTTCTCAGGAATTCTTCCAGATGGTTGTTGGCAAGGGAGGAGAATTTTGCGTATACTTCTCCGACAACGCCGACTTTTATTTTTCTTGTTTTTTCAGTCTTAACAGCCGCAAAATCAGCACTTATAAGCTTAAGTGTGTGTGTGATCAGTTTAAAACCTGTAATATTTATTGTCAAAAGATCATTTGAGATTATCTTTATCCATTTATCAATAAGTGCATCACTTTCACCTTTATTAACCTCGTATGGGCGTACCTGATTTGAGAGTATCATCATTGTATCAGCAAATGACAGAAGTGCTACGGCTTCACGAAGCATTTTCAGTGTTAGTCTGAAGCATGAGTCTTTTTCAAGTCCTGAAAGATTAAGCGATATTACAGGTACATCAGGTATATCTGCTTTTATTAAAGCTTTTCTCAGAAGGTGTATGTAATTTGAAGCACGACATCCGCCTCCGGTCTGTGTAATCATAAGTGCTGTTTTGTTGACGTCATATTGTCCGCTTTCAAGAGCACCTATCAGCTGACCGATGCAAAGGAGTGCAGGATAACATGTATCGTTATGTACATACTTTAATCCGGCATCAACTACTTTCTGACCGTCATTGTAAAGAAGCTCAACGTTATAACCGTATTTGCGGAACATTGCACGCAGGAGCTGAAAGTGGATAGGAGCCATATTCGGAATAAGAATAGTATAATCTTTTTTCATTTTTTCTGTGAAGACAGGTCTTTGCGGATTGTTCATATTCTGATTCTTCCCCTTTAAATTATTCTGTTGCAGCAAAAAGACTGCGAAGTCGGATTTTTACGGCACCAAGGTTAGTTATTTCATCTATTTTAATCTGAGTATATATTTTATTTTCAGCCTCAAGTATAGAACGTACTTCATCGGTTGTAATAGCATCGACACCGCATCCGAATGATACAAGCTGAACGAGATTTATATTTTTGTCTTTTGAGTCGGCAACATATTTTGCAGCTGCAAATAATCTTGAATGATATGTCCACTGATTAAGTACATTCACGGAAAACTTTGATACTCTGGCGCTCAGTGAATCCTCAGTCAGGACAACAGCACCAAGTGAACAGATAAGCTTATCTATTCCGTGGCATACCTCAGGGTCGATATGATATGGTCTTCCTGAAAGAACTATTAAAGGCAGATTTTCTTTTTCGGCAATAGCAATAAACTCATCGGATTTTTCAAGAGACAGATGCATAAATTTATCGTATTCCTCATACGCAAGCCAGATTGCTTTCTTTATATCGCTGAGAGGTATTTCACCGAAGTTTGAAACAAGTACCTTCTGGAATTTCTTTATAAAATCCTTTGGTCTGTGAAGTCCTACATAGTCGCAGATAAAGTTTACTTTTTCTATTGCCTTTACATTTGACTTTATAACCTCCGGATAATATGCAACAACAGGGCAGTTATAGTGATTGTCTCCAAGGTGTTCATCAATGTTGTAGCTCATACACGGATAGAATATCGTATCAACTCCCGCTTCGATAAGCTCTTCTATATGTCCGTGAAGAAGCTTTGCCGGGAAGCAGACAGTATCTGAAGGAATGGTGTGCTGTCCTTTTATGTATATCTTTCGTGTTGACGGCGGGGATACAACTACCTTGAAACCAAGTGTCGTAAAGAGCTTGTGCCAGAACGGAAGAAGTTCATACATGTTAAGTCCAAGAGGGATACCGATGACTTCTTTTCTTGTTACTTTTGTTTCGGCGTTTATGTAGCCGTTTAAAAGCTCGTTTTTATATTCGTATAAATTATAATGTTCTGAATTTGTTTTTAAATCAAAAGCACGTTCACATCTGTTTCCGCCTATAAACCTTCTGCCTCCGTCAAATGTGTTTACTGTAAGCTTGCAGTGATTGCTGCATTTTTTACATGTAACTGCTTTGACCTCATGCTTAAAATCAGCAAGATCATCCTTACTCAGAATTGTACTTGGTGAAGTGTATTTTTCTGATGCGTACAATGCAGCTCCATATGCACCCATGATCCCTGAGATTTCAGGTCTTACTACTTCACGCTTTACTTCTTGCTCAAACGCGCGGAGAACCGCATTGTTAAGGAATGTTCCGCCCTGAACAACTATATGCTGTCCCAGTGCATCAGCGTTTGTTGCACGTATTACCTTGTAAAGTGCATTTTTTACAACGCTTATGGAAAGTCCGGCTGAGATATCTTCAATATCTGCGCCATCCTTCTGCGCCTGTTTTACGCTGCTGTTCATAAATACGGTACATCTTGAGCCAAGGTCGACAGGCTTCTTTGCGAATAATCCCAGATTTGCAAAATCTTCTATAGAATACTGCAGAGCTGCTGCAAATGTCTGAAGGAAGGAACCGCATCCCGAAGAGCAGGCTTCATTAAGGAAAATATTATCTATAGCACCGTTTCTTATTTTAAAGCATTTTATGTCCTGACCGCCGATATCTATGATAAAATCAACTTCCGGCTGAAACTTTTTTGCGGCTGTATAATGCGCAACTGTTTCTACTATGCCGAAATCAACTCTGAAAGCATTTTTAATGATTTCTTCTCCATATCCGGTAACAGCAGATGAAGCAATTTTTATTCCCGGATACTGCGTGTATACCTCGCTGAGGAAATCTTTAATAAACGGAACAGGATTTCCGTTGTTAGGCATGTATCTTTGTGTAAGAATATTTCCTGATTTGTCTATAATAACAGTCTTTACTGTTGTTGAACCGGCATCAATGCCGAGGAACATATCTTTGCTGAAATCTTCTGTTGTATGTATATTGTCTGAATTTTTCTTATGTCTGAGGATAAAATTGTCATAATCATTCTGGCTGCTGAAAAGAGGGGAGCAGCTGTTATATTCTTCATCTGATTTGTAGTTTTCTATTTTATCTATAAGTGTATGTATGTCAAATTCCTTTGCTGCTTCTGAAATAGCGGCTCCAATAGCAACAAAGTAAAGAGAATTTTCAGGGCAGATGCCTTTAAGCTTAAGTGTGTTGTCAAAGCTGTTTCGAAGCTCGGAAAAATATGTAAGAGGTCCTCCGAGATACAGAATGTTACCTTTGATTTCACGTCCCTGAGCAAGTCCCGCAATTGTCTGATTTACAACAGCATAGAATATACTTGCTGAGATGTCGGATTTTCTGGCGCCCTGATTGAGCAGCGGCTGGATGTCTGATTTTGCAAATACTCCGCATCTTGAAGCAATAGTATAAATTTTTTCGTGTTCCATTGATATTGTGTTCATTTCTTCAGGAGTAATATTGAGAAGTGTGGCCATCTGATCAATGAATGCACCTGTTCCTCCTGCGCAGCTTCCGTTCATACGGACTTCAAGCTGATCTGAAAGAAATAATATTTTTGCATCTTCTCCGCCAAGCTCTATTACGGTATCTGTATCGGGAAGATATTTTTTAACCGATGAACGTGTAGCGTATACCTCTTGTATAAATGGTATGTCGAGTGCAGAGGCTATACCCATACCTGCCGAGCCGGAAATACATAGCTTGAAATTTTTGTCAGGGTATTTTCCGTTTATTCCCTTGAGCATATCTGCTGCACTTTGTGTTATTTGCGAAAAGTGTCTTTTGTATTCTTTAAATAATATGTTATTTCCTTCATCGGATATGATACATTTTATTGTCGTTGAGCCGATATCTAAACCTATTGTTTTCATTATAACTGAACCATGCCTTCCTGAATAAAGTATAAACCGGCAGACCTACAGCAATAGTAAATCTGCCGGAACGCAAATACATTCATATATAATTATACATATAACTCAATTGTTTTTCAAGACAATTTAATAAAATTTTAAAAATACTACGAAACTTTTTCAAACTGACTGTTATAGAGCTCAGCATAAAATCCGTTTTTAGCAAGTAATTCATTATGATTACCGCTTTCGATTATATCTCCGTCTTTCATAACAAGAATAAGATCCGCATTTTTTATGGTAGATAATCTATGGGCAATTACAAATGATGTTCTTCCGACCATAAGCTTATCCATGGCTTCCTGAATAAGAATTTCAGTTCTAGTATCAACTGAGCTTGTTGCCTCATCAAGAATAAGCATAGGGGCGTTTTCAATCATTGCTCTTGCAATAGTAACAAGCTGTTTCTGACCTGCTGAAATACTTGCATTGTCACTCAGCACTGTATCATATCCGTTTGGAAGAGTCGAGATGAAATGATGAAGTCCGACTGCCTTACACGCCTTTACAACATCTTCATCAGTTACGTTTTTCTTGCTGTATATGATATTTTCTTTTATTGTACCTTCAAATATCCATGTATCCTGAAGAACCATACAGAACAGGTCGTGAACATTTTCTCTTTTAATCTCGTTTATTGATACGCCGTCAACTAATATATTTCCGCTGTTTATATCATAAAATCTCATCAGAAGGTTTACCATTGTGGTTTTTCCGGCACCGGTAGGTCCTACGATTGCGATTTTCTGACCTGCTTTTGCAGAAGCTGAAAAATCATTTATTATTATCTTGTCAGGAGAATATCCGAATTTTACATTTTTAAACTCAATGTCTCCCTTGACGTTACTGAGAACTGTTGTCTTGTCGGATTCATCCGGAAGCTCAGGCTGTTCAAGAAATTCAAAAACACGCTCGCTTGCAGCTGCAGCTGACTGAAGACTTGTGGTAGCCTGTGCAATCTGAGAGAGAGGCTGTGTAAACAGTCTGATATACAGAGAGAACGCTACGATAACACCAAATGTTATTTTGCCGTCAAATGTAAGTGCTCCTCCGACTACGCATACAGCAACATATCCGAGATTTCCTATGAAACTCATGAGCGGCATCATAAGTCCTGAAAGGAACTGTGCCTTCCATGCACTGTTAAAGAGTTTATCGTTTATTTCTTCAAACGTTTTCTTTGTCTCTGCTTCACCGTTATATGCTTTTACAACAATATGTCCGGAATATGTTTCTTCAATAAGACCGTTTATTGCACCGAGCTCTTTTTGCTGGTTAATAAAGTGCTTCTGTGATTTTGACATTATAAATCCCATAAATCCAAAACCTAAGATTGATGCAGCAACAGCGGTACCTGTCATAATGAGATTTGTATCGATCATCATTATAAGTGAACCGATGAGGAGAGTTACGGCAGTTACAAGTGTACCGATGCTCTGATTGAGAGTCTGGCTTATTGTATCAACGTCGTTTGTAACACGGCTGAGAATGTCACCGTTACTGTTTCTGTCAAAGTAACTTAGCGGAAGTCTGTTTATTTTTGATGATATCTCTACTCTCATGCTTTTTGATACCTTCTGGGTAATTGATGCCATTATAAGTCCCTGTACGGTACTTAAAACAGTTCCAGAGCCATAAAGAATAACGAGAAGTGTGCATATATCTATAACAGAATCAAAGTCTATTCCTGACATCATGCCCTTCATTATCAGATCTGTGATATCACTTAATTTATTCGGACCTAAAATAGTAAATACTGTTCCTACAGCTGCAAATATCAAAGCAATAATTATAGCAGGGAGATAAGGACGGCAATAGGAAATAAGCTTTTTTATTGTTGCCTTGAAATTTTTAGGTTTTTCTCCGACACCCATACCGCCATGGCCGCCGCCCATTACAGCACCCTTTGGACGGTTGTCATTACGTGAATTATTCTCACTGTTCATTTTCAAGTTCCTCCTTTGAAAGCTGTGAATACGCAATTTCCTGATATACACTGCATGATTTCATAAGCTCTTTGTGAGTACCCATACCCACCATTTTTCCTTTATCAAGAACAATGATTCTGTCAGCATCAATAATTGTTCCTATACGCTGGGCAACAATAAGATTTGTAGCACCATTTGTCTCTTTTTTGAGAGCGGAGCGGAGGACTCTGTCAGTCTTATAGTCAAGCGCTGAGAATGAGTCATCGAAAATATATATCTGTGGTTTTCTGCATATTGCACGTGCAATTGCAATTCTTTGTTTCTGGCCGCCTGAAATATTTGAACCGCCCTGAGCAATAGGGGAATTATATGAATCACACATTTTTTCGACAAAATCCTGTCCCTGAGCTATCTTAACAGCTTTTTTTATGTCACTTAAAGAATATTTTTTATCGCCGTTATCTCCGTATCCTACATTTGAAGAGACAGTTCCGGTAAAAATTATTGCTTTTTGTGAAACGTATCCCAGAATGTTGCGCAGAGCTTCTGATTTATATTTTTTTACGTTTACACCGTTTACAAGGATTTCTCCCTCGGATACGTCATAAAATTTCGGAATAAGATTTACAAGTGTTGTTTTTCCGCTTCCTGTTGAGCCTATAAATGCAACGGTTTCACCCTTGTTTGCTTTAAAGCTTATATCGCTGATTGCATATTCACTGGAATCAGGGTATTTAAAGCTTACATTTTTAAATTCAACCTTGCCTGTTTCCTTTGTTTTCTTTGAAAAATCTCCGTCAGCAATAGAATTTTCAGTACTTAGAACTTCTTTTATACGACGTGCTGAAACTGTAGCTCTTGGGAGAATAATGAATATCATGGTAAGCATCATAAATGCCATTACAACCTGAACTGCATATGCCGCAAATACAACCATGTCGCTGAATATGCCAGGCTTATCCATAATATCGGCGCCGTCAATGATATATGCACCTATCCAGTATATTGCAAGACTTAATCCGTTAAGTACAAGTGTAATAACAGGGCCAAGTACAGACATTACGCATTGTGTGAAAAGGTTTGTTGATGTAAGCTCTTTGTTTGCCTTTTCAAATTTGTTTTCCTGATATGATTCGGCATTGTAGGCTCTTACAACCCTCAGACCTGTAAGATTTTCACGGGTTACGCGGTTAAGATTATCGGTGAGTGTCTGGATTATTTTAAATTTTGGAATGGCAAGACCGATAATTATTGCTATAACAATTACAAGAAACAGAACAAATATACCTGTTGCTGCTGTCCACTGCCAGCTCTTGTTTGCAATTTTTAATATTGCAAAAACAGCAAGAATAGGAGCTTTTATCAGAACCTGAAGACCCATGACAAGAAACATCTGAATCTGGTTGATATCGTTTGTTGAACGTGTAATAAGACTTGCAGTGGAAAAAGCATTTATCTCACTCGCAGAAAATCCGATTACCTTATTGAAAACAAGACTTCTGAGTCTTTTTGAAAAAGAACATGCAACTCTTGCAGTAAAGAATCCTACTATTATTGCGCTTGTAAGACTTCCGAGTGCACAGAGCATCATCCATCCTCCGGAAATCCATATATCCTTGATTTCACTGCCAGGTGTCTGGATATACATTGTGATGTCAGACATATAATCAGGCAGCTTCAGATCAAGCCATACCTGGGCTACGATAAGAATAAATGATATAAATATTATCAGCCATTCTTTTGCTTTAAGATATTTAAGTACCTTTAACATATTTTTCCTCCTGAGTATTAGTTGTTATCAATATTGTCAAGCATTTTTCTGAAAATTTTAGTTGCACAGAGTATTTCATCATCTGTAAGATTTTCAAAAAGTCTGTCATGCGCTTTTTCAATATTATTTATTACCTTTGCTTCAATATCACGGCTTTTCTGCGTAATGCCAATTGTTTTATAACGGTTATCAGCTAAAGAAACCGTCCGGGTAATGAATCCCTTGGCTTCAAGCCTTTTTAATATTCCCGTTACAGTAGGATTTGACAGACTGAATTCTTTTTCAATATCCTTTTGGTTTATTTCTTTATTCTGCGAGCGGATAAGGAACATCAGTGTGTGCGCCTGTGAATGAGTCAGATCAAGCTCATCGAGATTATGATTACAGTTCTTTCCGAACTTACGTCTGATTTGTCTGAAAAGAAATGCAGCTTCGCTTTTATTGTCATGCATCAGTTCAAATTGCCCCCTTTAGATAGCATACTATGTATATTAACATGTTTTATGCATTATGTCAATAAAAAAACTTAACAACAAATATTAGCGTACAATAAAATTATACGTTTCTTTTTTATTACCATTCACCCAAACCATAAAGTTATGGATATATATGCGAAGTCCAGGCGACCGCAAAGCCTTTTCGACTCCGCAGAGTCGAAACTCTTTGCCTAAGAATTAAATTCCCCTTATGGGCTGAATACTAACCTTTGTTTTAAATTCATATTTACTTTTTTAAAAAAAGTGTTGAAATAATAAAATAAATATTGTATAATATTAATTGATAACGTAATTTTAAATATACGATGAGGTGTTGTTATGAGATATATATCAGATTGTTCCTGTAAGTTTTCATATTTTTACGCCTTATTTGCATTCTTATAGAGATATTGTATTTATATAACTGTGACTATGTCGCAGTTTTTATTTTGTTTTAAAATTTTATGGAGGTTTATTCGAATGGCAAAAAAAGTAGCAATTATTATGGGCAGTGACAGCGATTTTCCTGTTGTACAGGATGCAGCAAAAGAACTAAAAAAATTCGGTGTTGAATTTGAAATTCATGTTATGTCTGCACACCGTACTCCGGAGGCAGCAGCAGAATTCTCTAAAAATGCTGTTTCAAACGGATTTGGTGTAATTATTGCAGCAGCAGGTATGGCAGCACATCTTGGAGGTGTACTTGCCGCGTACACTATTCTGCCGGTTATAGGAATTCCGATGGAATCTTCCCGTCTTGACGGAATGGATGCATTATTGTCAACAGTTCAGATGCCAAAGGGTGTTCCTGTTGCAACAGTCGCAATAAACGGTGCAGCAAATGCAGCGTTGCTTGCTGTACAGATGCTTGCTATTTCTGATAATGAACTTGCTGAGAAGCTTACCGATATGAAAGAAAATATGAAACAGGTAATTGAAGAAAAGGACGCAAAGCTTCAGAAATCAATTCTTGAACTTATATAACCCCAGATAAATTAATATTAAAGTATGACTTAAAAATTGAATATCAATAATTTTATTCCGCATAATGCGGGGAATGGAGAACTATTATGGAAAACTTAAAGAAGACTGAACAGTTATACGAAGGAAAAGCTAAAAAAGTATATGCTACAGATAAAGCAGAATATGTCATTGTTGATTACAAGGATGACGCAACTGCATTTAACGGTGAGAAGAAGGGTACTATCAATAACAAGGGAATTATAAACAACAGAGTAACCAATCACCTTATGAAGCTTCTTGAAACAAAGGGTATCCCTACACATTTAGTAGAAGAAATCTCAGACAGAGAGACAATAGTAAAGAGAGTTTCAATTGTTCCTCTTGAAGTTATTGTACGTAATATTGCAGCAGGTTCACTTTCAAAGAGACTCGGACTTGAAGAGGGAACAAAGATGAACAAAACAGTTCTCGAATTCTGCTATAAGGACGATGATCTCGGCGATCCTATGGTAAACGAATATCATATCATGGCTATGGAATGGTGCACAAAAGAAGAGCTTGATCTTATTGCTCAGTATTCATTAAAGGTTAATCAGATTCTCTCAGAATATTTAATTGATCTTAATATTGAACTTATTGATTTTAAGCTTGAATTCGGTAAAACATCAGACGGAACAATCGTCCTCGCTGATGAAATTTCACCTGATACATGCAGATTCTGGGACAGCAAGACAAAAGAAAAGCTTGACAAGGACCGTTTCAGAAGAAACCTTGGCGGCGAAGAAGATGCTTATAAAGAAATCATGAAGAGACTTCTCGGTGAATAATCAACAATATAATTAACTGATAATTTGTAATTGATAATTTGATGAGGATTGAGGATATAAAATGTTCAATACAATAAACGAAGAATGCGGCGTATTCGGCATATACAGCAAGGAAACAGCAAATGTTGCATCTGATGCATATATTGCACTTTATGCTCTTCAGCATCGCGGACAGGAAAGCTGCGGAATTGTAGTAAACGATAAAGGTGTATTTTCATATTACAAGGATCTTGGTCTTGTACATGAAGTATTCAATCACGAAAGACTGGAGAAGCTTGGAGAAGGAAATATAGCTATTGGTCATGTAAGATATTCCACAACAGGAAATTCAAACAGATCAAATGCACAGCCTTTGGTAGTACGACATATAAAAGGACCTATGTCAATAGCTCATAACGGAAATCTCGTAAATGCAAGAGAACTCAGGGAAGAATACGAGATGAAAGGTGCTATTTTTCACAGTACAAACGATACAGAGGTTATTTCATATGCAATTACTGAGCAACGTTTATGCCAGCCTTCTATTGAGGATGCAGTAGAAAAAGCAGTGGAAAAACTTAAAGGTGCATTCTCACTTGTTATTATGTCACCTTCAAAACTTATTGCTGTGAGAGATCCAAATGGTTTCAGACCTTTATGTATGGGAAAAACCAAAGACGGTGCTGTGGTTTTTGCTTCAGAAACATGTGCACTGGACAGTATCGGTGCTGAATTTGAAAGAGATCTGCTGCCTGGCGAAATGGTAGTTGTAGATAAAAACGGTATACGTTCCATACAGACACACTGCGGTAAAAAAAGTACTATGTGTGTGTTTGAGTATGTGTATTTTGCACGTCCTGATTCCGTAATAGAAGGCGCAGGAGTTCATAATGCAAGGATCAGAGCAGGCGAGTTTCTATGGAAGGAGCATCCGGTTGATGCTGATGTTGTAATCGGAGTTCCTGACAGTGGATTGGATGCGGCATTAGGTCTTGCCAATGCTTCAGGTATACCGTATGAAGTCGGATTTATAAAAAACAGATATGTTGGCAGAACCTTTATTCAGCCGTCACAGTTAGAGAGAACAAATTCAGTAAGAATCAAGCTTAACGTTGTAAAAGACGTTGTAAGAGGCAAGAGAGTTATTCTTATTGACGACAGCATTGTAAGGGGAACAACATGCAGACGTATTGTTGATCTTATACGCGAAGCAGGTGCAACAGAGGTACATATGAGAATATCAAGTCCTCCGTTTAAAAATCCTTGTTATTTCGGTACTGATATTGACAGCAAGGAAAATCTTATTGCATGCAAGATGACTGTGGATGAAATAGCAGAGCATATCGGTGCGGACAGTCTTGGTTATTTAAGCGTTGATGGAGTTAAGAACATAGCAAAGGGAGCGAGCTGCGGTTTCTGTACAGCATGTTTTGATGGAAACTATCCTATTGATGTTCCAAAGCAGATGCCAAAGGATAAATTTGAATTTAAAATTGGCAAATAGAATATATATAAAATCTATAACGGAGGATTTAATTAATGAAGAGTTTTTCAGAAAGCTACAAAGAAGCCGGAGTTGATGTTACTGCAGGATATAAAGCAGTTGAACTCATGAAGTCACATGTAGCAAGAACTATGACAAATGGAGTGCTTTCTGGCCTGGGCGGCTTTGGCGGTCTTTTTGAGCTTGATATGACAGGAATCACCAAGCCTGTTCTTGTTTCAGGAACAGACGGTGTAGGAACAAAGCTTAAGATAGCTTTTCTTATGGATAAACATGATACTGTCGGTATTGACTGTGTGGCAATGTGTGTAAATGATATAATCTGCTGCGGTGCAAAGCCATTATTTTTCCTTGATTATATAGCTGTAGGCAAAAATTATCCGGAAAAGGTTGCACAGATCGTTGCCGGTGTATCTGAAGGATGTGTTCAGTCAGGATGTGCGCTTGTGGGCGGAGAGACTGCAGAAATGCCTGGATTTTACCCTGTTGACGAATATGATCTTGCAGGATTTTCAGTTGGTGTTGTTGACAAGGACAGGATAATAAAAAATGATGAGCAGAAAGCCGGAGATGTAATGATTGCCCTTAAATCAAGCGGTGTTCATTCAAATGGTTTTTCACTTATCAGAAAAGTATTTACAGTAAATGAACAGAACCTTGCACGTCATTTCGGAGATCTCGGTACTACACTTGGTGAATCATTGCTTACACCTACTAAAATATATGTAAATTCTATTATGAAGCTTATACAGAACGTAAAGGTAAAATCAATTTCCCATATTACAGGCGGAGGATTTTATGAAAACATTCCTAGATCGCTTCCGACAGGAATTTCAGCTTCAATAGAAAAGTCAAATATTCAGATTCTTCCTATATTTGACCTGATAGCAGGCACTGGAAAAATACCTGAGAGAGATATGTTCAATACTTTCAATATGGGTGTCGGAATGACAGTTGTTGTTGATAAGCTTGATGCTGACAAGGCACTGAGCGTATTTAAGGAAGCAGGAGAGGATGCCTATATTCTTGGAGAGCTTACTTCAGGTGATGAAGGCGTTATTATAAAATAATCATCCGGAGGCATTTATGAAAAATATAGTTGTTCTTGTATCAGGAGGCGGAACAAATCTGCAGGCATTGATAGATGCACAGAACCGCGGTGATATAAAGAACGGAAAAATAACATGCGTTGTTTCTTCAAAGTCTGATGCATATGCCATTGAGAGAGCAAGAAACAACGGTATACCGGCGCGGATTGTAAATCGTAAGGATTATGATGATGTTGCATCTTACAGCAGAGCAATACTCTCTGTACTTAATGAAGAAAATGCTGATATAGTTGTATACGCAGGATTTATGACAATTCTTGACAGCAGCGTATGCGATGCCTATCCGAATAAAATGATAAATGTTCATCCTGCACTTATTCCTTCTTTTTGCGGTAAAGGATTCTACGGACTTCACGTTCACGAATCCGCGTTAAAAAAGGGAGTTAAGCTTACAGGTGCAACCGTACACTTTGTAACAGCTGTTTGTGACGGCGGACCGATAATACTTCAGAAAGCTGTTGAAGTCAAACATGATGATACACCTGAAATTCTTCAGAAACGTGTTATGGAAGAAGCAGAATGGAAAATACTTCCCGAAGCTGTGTCGTTATTATGTCAGGACAGAGTGAAAATATCTGACGGAAGAACTTATATTGTTGATTAAAGTGAGGTTTAAATTATATGAATATAATATCGATTGAAAAAGAATTAAAAGAAAATTCCTATCCTGGACGTGGTATAATAATAGGCAAATCAGCTGACGGTAAAAATGCCGTTACAGCATATTTTATAATGGGAAGAAGCGAAAACAGCCGAAACAGAGTTTTTGTTACAGACGGTGACGGAATCAGAACACAGGCATTTGACCCTTCAAAGCTTACAGATCCATCCCTTATTATTTATGCGCCTGTACGTGTACTTGGTAACAAGACAATAGTTACAAACGGCGACCAGACAGATACAATATATGATAAGATGAACAATCAGCTTACATTTGAGCAGTCATTAAGACTGAGAGAATTTGAACCTGATGCACCAAATTACACACCTAGAATCAGCGGAATAATTAAAACCGAAAAAGACAATTCATTTAATTATGCTTTATCAATTCTAAAAAGTGCAAACGGAAATTCTGATTCATGTCAGAGATTTACTTTCTCATATAAAACACCGGTCAGCGGTGAGGGACATTTTATTCATACTTACAAGTGCGACGGAGATCCGCTTCCAAGCTTTGAAGGAGAACCTAAGCTTATAGCTATACCTGATGATATAAATGAATTTAAAAATACTCTTTGGGACAGCCTCAACAATGAAAATAAGGTTTCTCTTTTTGTAAGATATATTAATCTTGAAACCGGTAAAGCTGTAACATTGATTGAAAATAAAAACAAATAATTTTTCAGAGAGGAATGTAATATAATGTCCAAGGAACTGACTTTAAAATATGGCTGTAATCCGAATCAGAAACCATCAAGAATCTTTATTGAAGATGGTTCAGAGCTTCCTATAGAGATACTTAACGGAAACCCAGGGTATATTAATCTGCTTGATGCATTTAACGGCTGGCAGCTTGTAAAGGAGCTTAAAGCTTCAACAGGAATGTGTGCGGCAACTTCATTCAAGCATGTTTCACCTGCAGGCGCTGCAGTAGGTACACCACTTTCTGATACTCTTAAAAAAATATATTTTGTAGACGATCTAGGAGAGCTTTCACCTATGGCATGCGCATATGCAAGAGCAAGAGGTGCAGACAGAATGTCATCTTACGGTGATTTTATTGCACTTTCTGATACATGTGACGCAACAACTGCAAAAATGATCCATCGTGAAGTTTCTGACGGTATTATTGCACCTGATTATACTCCTGAAGCACTTGAGATTCTTAAGTCAAAGAGAAAAGGAACATATAATATCATAAAAATTGATGCAGATTATGTTCCGGCTGAAATTGAGCGCAAACAGGTTTACGGAATTACATTTGAACAGGGAAGAAACAATCTTCTTATTGATAACAGCATGCTCGAAAATGTTATTACCGAAAATAAAAATATTCCTGACGATAAAAAAAGAGATCTCGTTATATCACTTATAACTTTAAAATACACACAGTCAAATTCCGTTTGTTATGTTAAAGACGGTCAGGCAATAGGAATAGGTGCCGGACAGCAGTCAAGAATCCACTGCACACGTCTTGCAGGAAATAAAGCAGATATCTGGTGGCTCAGACAGGCACCTCAGGTACTTAATCTTAAATTTATAGACAATATAAGACGTGCTGACAGGGACAACGCAATTGACATATATATTTCTGATGAATATATGGATGTTATTGCCGACGGTGTATGGCAGAATATTTTCAAGGAAAAGCCTGAAATATTTACTAAACAGCAGCAGAAAGAATGGCTTGCACAGAATACAGACGTTTGTCTCGGTTCAGATGCATTTTTCCCGTTCGGAGATAATATCGAAAGAGCAAGAAAGAGCGGTGTAAGTTATATTGCACAGCCGGGAGGCTCAATAAGAGATGATAATGTTATAGAAACATGTAATAAATATAACATTGCTATGTCATTTACCGGAATAAGATTATTCCACCATTAAGATAAAATTTTATTTAATATCTGATGTTGTATCGCAGATGAAGGTAAATCATATACATGTTTGATTTATGCATTTGCGATATAAGCATATTTACAGTAAATAATATCGGAGGACTGTTGATGAATGTTTTAGTAGTAGGCGGCGGTGGACGCGAACATGCTCTCATAATGAAAATCTCAGAAAGCCCAAAGGTGAGCAAAATATTTTGCGTACCGGGAAACGGTGGAATAGCTCAGTATGCTGAATGTATAAGCGATGTAAAAGCTACTGATATAAACGGAGTAATTTCAATAGCAAAAAAAATAAAAGCTGATTTTGTAGTTGTTGCACCTGATGATCCTCTGGTACTCGGAATGGTCGATGCACTGAATGCTGAGGGATTTGCTACATTCGGGCCTGACAAGGCTGCTGCAATAATTGAAGGAAGCAAGGTCTTTTCAAAGGATCTTATGAAGAAATATAATATTCCTACTGCAGGTTATGAGGTGTTTTCAGAGCCTGAAGCAGCTCTCGGATATATCAGATTAGCTGTAAAGTATCCTGTTGTAATAAAAGCTGACGGACTTGCGCTCGGAAAAGGTGTAATTATTGCACAGAATCTCAGCGAAGCAGAAGAAGCAGTCAAATCAATTATGGAAGACAAGGTATTTGGTGCAAGCGGATCAAAGGTAGTAGTAGAAGAATTTCTTACAGGCCCTGAAGTATCTGTTCTTTGCTTTACAGACGGAAAAACAGTAAGCCCTATGGTATCATCCATGGATCATAAAAGAGCACTTGATGGCGATAACGGACTTAATACAGGTGGAATGGGCACTATAGCACCTAATCCTTATTATACGGAAGCTGTTGCGGCTGAGTGCATGGAAAAGATATTCATGCCGACAATATCAGCTATGAATAATGAAAACAGGACGTTCAAGGGATGTCTTTATTTCGGACTTATGCTTACTGCTGACGGCCCGAAGGTTATTGAGTACAACTGTCGTTTCGGTGATCCTGAAGCACAGGTAATTCTTCCTCTTCTTGATACGGATATTATGGATATTATGTTTGCAATAAATGATTCCACACTTGGCGATATAAATATTAAATGGAAAAACGAATCCGCAGCATGTGTTGTTATGGCAAGCGGAGGATATCCTAAAAAATATGATACAGGTATAGAAATAAACGGACTTGACGATAAGGGTCAGGTTAAAGGTGCATTTGTATATCATGCCGGAACAAAGTATGAAAACAATAAATTCTACACAGCAGGCGGGCGCGTTCTCAACGTTTCTGCTACAGGCGAAACACTTAAAAATGCCATTGACAGGGCATACAGTTATGTAAAGGAAATAAGCTTTGAAAATAATCATTACCGTAATGATATAGGTCAAAGGGCGCTTTTGGCTGATACAAACAATTAGATATTAACAGGAGGTGCTGCATGAGTAAATTAAATACTTTTAAAGGTTATACTATAATAGCACTCGCATCCAATATATTATTTGTTTTATTTATAATTATTACGATGACTTACTATGCTTATTATCTGCGGACAGGTAATATAGTAAGAGTAGTCGAAGCGATAGCATATACTATGGAGGTTTTAGGATTTATTTTAATGCTTGCCTCTGTAATGGGATACATTTCAAAACTACGCGGCAGACTGCTTCTTAAAATCGGAATGTCAGTTTATTTTGTTGTTGAGTTTATTATAATGATATGCGACTTTAATGTTATTGACGCCGAAGAATTTTACACGCCTACTTCAAAAATACTTATTATTTCACACTGTGTTTTCTCTGCAGCTGTTGCATTGCTTTATATGGGACTTGAAAAGAACAGAATATGCCTGCAGATAGCCGTTGCAGTCAGTGCTATAATAATGATGCTTGGTGTTTTTTCGATCGTATATAACGTGAGGGTCTACGCAAGTGTTCTTATTAATTCTATTGCATATATTGTTATGTATTCTCTTATACTTGCGTTTTACGGACGTCAGTTACTTGAGGTAGACTGTTATGGTGAGCCGGATAAATTATACGATGACAGCAGCTTTTTTAATGACGGAAAAAAATAAATACTAATCAAATGGAGGGTTTTATATGAAAAATGAAATTAACGAAATAGCATCCAGAATAAGAGAGCTAAGAGAAACATGTGATTATTCTGTCGAAAAGATGGCTCAGGAACTGAACGTCGATGTCGAGAAGTATAAATCATATGAATCAACCGGCGAAGATATTCCTATAAGCGTCATATACGATATCTCCAGAAAATTTAAAGTGGATTTCAACGAAATTATAACAGGAAACCCGTCAAGACTCAATACGTACCACATTGTAAGACGTGGAGAAGGTAAGGAAATTGACAGATACCCGGGTTACAGATTTGAGGATCTGGCATTTAAATTTTCACACAAAATTATGCAGCCTCTTCTTATTACACTTGATCCTGATGATCATTCTGCAAAGCCTGTTTCACACGCAGGAGAAGAATTTAATCTTGTTCTTGAAGGAGAAATAGTCTTTACAATAGAAGACAAGGTCTTTATCCTCAAGGCCGGAGATTCAGTCTACTTTAATGCAAATTTAAAGCATAAGCAGGCATGTTCCGGTGATGTAAAAGCAAGATTTTTAACTGTAATAAGTGAATAAAATAAAACAGAAAGTGTGGAAGTAGAATGTTACTTGATAAATATTTGCCTAGAATAGAATTTGATAGCTATGAAGACTTTAAGGAAAATTACAGAGTTAATGTTCCTGAGGACTTTAACTTTGGCTATGATATTGTTGACGAATGGGCAAAACAGGATAAAAATAAAAAGGCGCTCGTTTGGTGTGATGATGACGGACACGAAAAGACATTTACATTTGATGATATTTCAAAGCTCTCTAACAAAACCGCTAATTATTTCAGATCGCTTGGTATAAAAAAAGGCGATGTTGTTATGCTTATTTTACGCAGACGCTGGGAATACTGGGTATGTGCTGTTGCTCTTCAGAAGCTTGGTGCGATTATGATTCCGGGAACTCTTCTGCTCACTAAAAAGGATATTGTTTACAGAGTAAATCAGGCTATGGTTTCTCTTGTTGTATGTGTTGATGATGAATTTGTAATCAGTCAGGTTGAAGCTGCGTATCCTGAATGTGAAACACTTAAAACAAAGATAATCGTTGACGATGTACATAAAGAAGGATGGATAAACTTCCAGGACGAAATTGATAAATATTCTGATGTGTTTGAGAGACCGACGGGTAATCAGGCAACAAAGAGTACCGATATTATGCAGGTATATTTTACATCAGGAACAACAGGAATGCCAAAAATGGTATGTCACAATTTTGCGCATCCGCTCGGTCATATTGTAACTGCTAAGTACTGGCAGAGAGTTCAGGACGGCAAGCTTCATATGAGCGTTTCCGATTCAGGCTGGGCAAAATTCGGTTGGGGCAAAATATACGGACAGTGGATCTGCGGTGCTGTAATTTTCGCATATGACATGAATAAATTTGTACCGACTAATCTTCTTGAAAAAATTTCAAAATATAAAATTACAACGTTTTGTGCTCCTCCGACCATGTACAGATTTATGCTTCAGGAGGATGTTGAAAAATATGATCTGAGCAGTATAGAACAGTTTTGTACAGCAGGTGAGCCTCTCAATCCTGAGGTATTTAATAAATGGTACAAGCTTACAGGCAAAAAAATGTGCGAGGGATTCGGACAGACAGAGAGTACCGTTATGCTCCTGAATCTTCAGTGGTTTGAGCCTAAGCCGGGTTCAACAGGAAAACCAGCTCCTCTTTACGATATTCAGCTTATTAACAGTGAAGGCGAAATATGCGAGGATGGTGAAGAGGGTACTATCGTTGTATCAAATATTGATAAGGGGCTTCCTACAGGATTGTTTGTAGGATATTATCATAACGAGGAAATGACTAAAAACATTCTTGGCGGTAAAAACTATGATACAGGTGATGTGGCATGGCGTGACAGTGACGGACATTATTGGTTTGTAGGAAGACATGATGACGTTATCAAGTGTTCAGGCTACAGAATAGGACCGTTTGAAGTAGAAAGCGCTTTGCTTGAACATCCTTCTGTAGTTGAGTGTGCAGTTACAGCTGTACCTGATCCGGTAAGAGGTCAGGTGGTTAAGGCAACAATCGTTCTTGCAAAAGGGTATCAGGGTACTCCTGAGCTTACAAAAGAACTTCAGGATTATGTTAAGAAGGTTACTGCTCCTTATAAATATCCTAGAGTTGTAGAATACGTTGACGAACTTCCTAAAACAATAGGCGGTAAAATAAAGAGAGCGGAAATAAGAAATCACGATGCTCAGAAACAATAAATAATAAAAAACATGAATTTCTGTATCAGAGATTCATGTTTTTTAAAATATTGAATTCAATATGAAAGGTTTTGTTTAATGGATATAAGTAAAGTAAAAACAAAAGTAATTCTTGCAGCAGCAGATATCGGAGAATACGATATCACAAGTTCACTTGAGGAGCTTGAAGAGCTTGTAAAAACAGCTGATGGCGAGGTTGTGGGAACGATGGTGCAGAAGCGTCCAGCGTATGATCCCGGAACATGTATAGGCGCCGGACGTCTCGAAGAGCTGTCTGATGCATGCAAAAATCTCGAAGCAGAGCTTATTGTGTTTGACCATGAGCTAAGTGCGACACAAATAAGAAATATTGAAAACATTACTGATATCAGGGTTATAGACAGAACAATGCTTATTCTCGATATCTTTGCTGCAAGAGCAAGAACAAAGGAGGGTAAACTTCAGGTTGAGCTTGCGCTGCAGAAATACAGACTGCCGCGTCTTACAGGTATGGGAGTTGAGCTTTCAAGACTTGGCGGAGGAATAGGTACAAGGGGACCCGGAGAAACAAAGCTTGAAACTGATAAGCGTCATATCAGACGACGTATTTCTGTTCTGGAAGAAGAACTCAAAGAGCTTGAAAAGAGGAGAATACGTCAGAGAGAAAGAAGAAAAAAAGACGGAATTCTGACAGCGGCTATAGTAGGCTATACAAATGTCGGAAAATCAACGCTTCTTAACGCTCTTACAGAGGCCGGGGTAATTGCAGAGAATAAACTGTTTGCGACACTGGATACAACATCACGTTCCATTGAGCTTCCTGACGGAAGAAACGTAATGCTTATTGATACTGTAGGATTGATAAGAAGACTGCCTCACAGCCTTGTTGAGGCGTTTAAATCAACCCTCGAGGAGGCGGCAGGTTCTGATCTTATAATTGAAATAATTGATTCATCATCAGCAGAAGCGGCTGAACAGATAAAGGTTACTCACGATCTTCTTGTCGAACTTGAATGTGACCATATTCCACATATATACGTTCTGAATAAATGCGATAAAGGAGATCCGTTTATAAATCTTCCGTCTGACTTAAGCTCAGTCAGAATATCAGCAATTAATAAAGAAGGGTTTGAAGATCTGCTTAAATGCATATCTGAAAACCTTCCGGAGACAGCAAAAAAAATGAAGCTGGTAGTTCCGTATAACGAAGCCCAGCTTATTAATAAAATCCGTGAAAACGGAAAGATTTTATCTGAAGAATATCTTGAGGATGGAATAGCTATAAATGCACTTGTAGATGTAAAGCTTCAGAAAATGTGCAGTATTTATGCTATGTAATAATAAAAAACTATTCTGCAACTGAAACAAGGTTATTTTCAATACAGTAAACTATGTCAAATGAGCGTATATCGTCTGTATCCTCAATCAGTATTTTGCATACAGGCGGTTTAAGCTCTTTTATTATGCCTTTTCCATATTTTGCGTGTTTAATATGCGTTCCTTTCTTGTATGCCATTAATTTTTTTGCTGTAATCTTTGGGTCCTGTTTTTTTGCAGATGTTGATCTGGACAGGGGCTCAGACTTGGAATTTTTTATTTTTAAAAGCTGCCTTGTAAATGTTGCGGTTTCACACGGTTCACCATATACATTTTCGTAGCTGAATATCATAAAGCATTTTTTTGCCCTTGTCACACCAACATAAAATAAGCGGCGTTCCTCTTCAAGTGTGTTTATGACATCCTTAGGAACGTCCTTTTCGTCTGCTTCGTCAACTGTGACTGAAGGGAAAACGCCATCACGAACATCTATCATGAGTACGTTATCATATTCGAGTCCTTTACTGGAATGAATAGTTGAGAGGATTATATTGCTGTCATGTTCCGGCGATCCGCTGTTAATTATTTGCTTCAGCGTTTTTATGCGTTCAATAAAGACCGGAAGCTCCGGGTTCTGACTTGCAACTGCAAGAAGAGTACGTATTTTTGAATCGTCAAGACCACGCTCTTTCATGTAATCCTTGTATTCCATTTTATTGATTATGTAAAGTATTGCTGAGTAGCTGTTAAGTCTTTTAATGTGTGCAAAGCATTTTTTTAAATCATTTATTTTTTTAATCTGCCATTTTTCTATAGCAGGATATTTTTCAAGGGTATTTAAGAACAGCTCAAATGAATTTCCGTGAAGGCGTTCAGCATCAGCAATAATATTTTTCCTGATACGAAGACCTATTTTATAATAAAAGTCTGAAAATAATTCAGAAGATGACGGGGAAAATGAGAAGCTTAATATATTCATAATATCAATAACAATATTTACTGAAAAGAAAATACCGTCATTTTCTTTTAGCCTGTAAGGGATATTGTTTTTATCAAGCAGATCTATTATAGGAATGACAGAATCATTGTTTCTGTACAGAACAGCCAGCTCTTCGGTGTTTTCCTCCAGCATTTTCATAATGTAATTATACTGGTGCTTATAATCCTTTAGAATAATATTTTTTATCGGTATCATGCAGGTGTTGTCTGTGCACATATTTTTATTATGACGGCATTTGTTAAGCTTGATAAAGTCATTTGCCTTTGCAACAATATCACACGTTGAACGATAGTTTTTTTCCATAAGAAGAATACTTCCGTCAGGATATACAGACTGAAATTCAAGAAGAGCCTGTGGATATGCAGCACGGAATCCGTATATACTCTGATCTTCGTCACCGACCATAAAAATATTTTTATATCTGCCTGCAAGAAGCCTTATGATCATATGCTGTATTTTTGAGGTATCCTGTGCTTCATCAATATTTATATATCTGTACCGGTTCTGATAATAGCTTAAGATATCAGGATTATTCAGAAGAATTTTCAGTGCAAATTCAAGCTGGTCATCATAATCCATTATTCTGTTTTGCTGCTTGTACTGTTTATACTTCATAAAAAAATCGTAAAAATTAATCTCACCGATTTTCATCTTTTTTATCTCATCTGCACGGAGCATCATGTTTCTGCTGAAAACAAGCTTTGTTTTTATGTCCTTTATCATGCTTTCAGATGGATACTCCTGAGTCATATTAAGATAGATTGCACGTATGATTCTGGTTGACTGCGTTTCTTCCATAAGCGTGAAGGCTTTTGTGTTCCTCACACGTTCATAATAGAGAATAACAGTGGCACAAAATCCGTTTATCGTTCTGAATTCAAGATTTCCGATATTTTGCTCGCCGAACTTTTTTATAAATCTTTTTTTCATGTCAGCTGCCGCTGATACGTTATATGTCATGGTAAGTATGCTTCCGGAATTAATGTTACAGCAAAAAAGCATATATCCGAGTCTTGCAACTATTACAGTTGTTTTTCCGCTTCCGGGCACAGCAAGCAGCAGCGTTTGTCCGTCTGTTCTGCAAACGGCGGACTCCTGCTGCTGATTAAGGATAATATTATATTTATTTTTAAATTCTTTATAATCCATTTATTACACCATTTTATTTTAAATTAATTTTCTCTATAATAAATAAGTATATCATATATGGAGAAATATTTCAATTTAAAAACAGAATAAAATGTTGGTGTTTTAATAGATGGTTATTATTTAGATTCAACGGTTAAGTTATTAATATGGCAGGGATTTCGACTCTGCGGAGTCGACCGGGCTTTCCGGTCGCCCTGGACCTTCGGTCATATATCCATAACTTATACATGTGGCTGTATAGTAAACTCATCCGGATTTATATATTCATATTTAAAATCCGATAAATTACGGAAATATTTCTCTGTAACAGACTGCGGTGAGTTTATAAGACTTTCTTTTTGCTCATGGGTAAGGGATTTTACGGCATATTCAAGCTTTCTGGCAGGTGTCCGGGAATCTGAATACCATACAGCTTCAACTGATATTACCCTGTGGCTTTTTGTATATTTTGCTCCGCCTTTAATTATGCCGAGGTGCTGGCGGAGTCTTCTGTTCAAATCAGATGCAATACCTGTGTAGAGTGAATTATCGCTGCATCTTAATATATAAATATACATATTTGGGATTATACAGTTGCTTTTACGGCAATTTTAAAAATACTTGTAATGTCATCGGCACTTAATGAAACAAAACCACCTGTTTTACCGTCTCCGATTCCGAACTTTTCAACGAGCAGAGGAATATCTTCTTCTTTTGCACCAAGTTGTTCAAAGTTTATAGGCATACCTATACTGCTTAAAAAGCTTCTGAATGCCCTGATGCCTTTTAAAGCTGTATCTTCAGGATCTTCAAAGTTCATCTGAATTCCCCATATGCGTACGGCCATCTGAGCAAAACGCATAACGTTGTGACTTAATACAAATTCCATCCAGGAAGGCATTATAACGGCAAGACCTGCACCGTGAGCACAGTCATAAAGTCCTGACAGCTCATGCTCTATTCTGTGACTGTTCCAGTCATGGCATCTGCCTACACCTACAATATTATTGTGTGCAACGGTTCCGGCCCACATAATATTTGCTCTTGCCTGATAATTATTAGGGTCAGATAAAACTCTTGGTGTTTCTTTTATCATAGTAAGAAGTACGGCTTCGCACAGTCTGTCAGTTATTTCAACCTCGCTTGTATTTGTAAAATATCTTTCAAATACATGGGCCATTATATCAGTTGCTCCGCATGCAGTCTGGTAAGCAGGAAGAGTACATGTCAGCTGAGGATTCAGTACAGAAAATTTCGGACGTAAAAGATCTGAGCCGGCATCACGTTTTAGCATTCCTTCTTCCTTGGTTATAACCGTACTTTCAGAGCCTTCACTTCCTGCGGCTGCAATTGTCAGAACAGTACCTACAGGCAGTGCTTCGGTGATTTCGGCCTTGTCCGTATAGAAGTCCCAGAAGTCGCCGCTGTACGGTACTCCTATCGCTATCGCTTTTGAAGAATCAATGCATGAACCGCCGCCGACTGAAAGAATAAAGTCAACCTTTTCTTTTCTGCAAAGCTCAATTCCTTCGTATACTTTTGTATCTTTCGGATTTGGCTGTACTCCGCCAAGCTCAACATATGCGATCTGGTTTTCGTCAAGGGATTTTTTTACACGGTCAAGAAGTCCGTATTTTATAACAGAGCCTGAGCCATAATGAATCAGGACCTTTGTTCCGCCGTATTTTTTTACATACTTTCCGCATTCGTTTTCTGTTTCCTTACCGAAGAAAAACTCCGTAGGGCTGTAAAACTGAAAATTATCCATATTAAAATACCTCTTTTCAATGATATAATTTAAACTGATTGTTTTATTCTGAATTGACAGAACAGGTTGAAATTAAATAGTTCATAAGTATTATTATAACATAATTATTTATAGAAATATATCATTTATAAATAAATTATGTTATAATATCACTGAATTATTTACTGTTAAGTTGTGTCAAAACTTATATGAAGAAAACAATAAGGCGGTTTATGTATAGAAAAGTATAGTAAACTCAGAAGGTTATTTCAACGGGGGCAAAATCCGATCGTCCTGTTCTGAAGATTGCATTATTGTATGAAAAAATCATAAGCTTCTGAATTCCTTCTACAGATTTTAAATCACAGTCTCCGGCCAGTCCGTTTTCATATATAGATGCTAGATAATCTGAAGTGTCCTGAAGCTTAAGAAGGAATGAAATGACCCTGTCATCAAGTTGCTGCATATACATCGGAAAATCTTTCAGACATAAATAAATTCGCATCTTGATATAGAAATATTCTGAGTTGTCGAGTATTTCTTCTGACGAAAGAGTATGGTTATTTATTTCATTTTCAAGGGATATTATAAGTAAATTATATTCGTCAATAATTTTGTCACGTAATTCATTCAGATTGGCTTTTAAAATTTTCATGGTGTGTACCCTCCGTATATCAATATTAATAATCATTATATCATTTTATTGATTCTCTTTCAACTTTTAAGTGAATTATTAGTTATGCTTTTAACTTTAAATATAAAAAACATAATATTAGTTTGTGTAAATATAAAAGAGAAATTTTGCTATTGTGATTGACCGTGATTAGTGATATAATTAAAAAGGTTATGGTAAAATAAATGTAAAAAAACAAAAAGGATACATAAGTTTGTTTCATTATAAAAGATATTTTATAATACAAACGGTTCAAAAAATTCGGAGGTCTCGTTAAATGAAAAAAATTATTTCAGTTTTATCAGCAGCAGCTATGTTTACCGGAATTTTAACCGGGTGTAATTCATCCGGTGGTTCTAAGGGAAATAATAACGGAAAGCTTTCGGTAGTGACAACTATTTTTCCTCAGTATGACTTTGTAAGACAGATTGCAGGGGATAATGTGGATATAACAATGCTTCTGAGTCCAGGCTCAGAGAGTCATTCATATGAGCCTACTCCTCAGGATATTATTAAAATTCAGGAAAGTGACCTTTTTATATACGTAGGCGGTGAGGGAGATGTGTGGGTTGATACGATAATTGACTCAATGGACAAACCTTTGAATACACTGACTCTTATGGAATGCGTTGATGTTGTTGAAGAAGAATATGTCGAAGGAATGCAAAAGGAAGAACATTATGAAGGCGATGGTCATGATCATGACGAAGAAAATGAAGAACCTGAGCTTGACGAGCATGTATGGACTTCTCCTAAAAATGCTGTAAAAATGGTAAAAGCCATCTCAGATGAATTATGCAGCATTGATTCTGAAAATGCTGATGAATACAAATCAAATACAGAAAAATATGTAGCCGGGCTTGAAGAACTTGACAAAAAATTCGAACAGATTGTAGCCGAAGGAAAAAGAGATACGATAATTTTCGGAGACAGATTCCCGTTCAGATATTTTGCAGATGCATATAATTTATCTTATTTTGCAGCATTTCCGGGATGCAGCTCAGACACTGAACCTAGCGCTTCAACTATAGCTTTTTTAATAGATAAAATAAAAGAAGAAAAAATTCCTGTAGTGTTCAGTATAGAATTTTCAAACAAAAAAGTCGCAGATACAATTTCAAAATCAACAGAGGCGAAAATGCTTGAGTTCCATTCCTGTCACAATGTTTCAAATGATGATTTCAAAAAAGGAGTAACATACCTTGACCTTATGAATAAAAACGCTGAAGCACTCAGTGAGGCTCTGAACTGACATAATTGTAAATTTAAGATTCTGATACAAAAAAATAACTGTATCAGAACCTTTTTTGAATAAAAAGTATTGACAAGTATATGAAAGTGGTGTACTATTATACTAGTGAAGCGTTACGGGGGTGTACTTGCTTCTTTTTAATGATGCTTGTAAATTCATTGCTTTGTGCTAAAAATTATAAAATATAAAGCATAAATGAAAGGATTAAACATAATGAACAGAAAAATTTTAAAAATTACAGCGTTGCTTAGCGCTGCTGCATTCATGTTTACAGGATGTGAATCAAAGGCAACAGGTAATGTGCCTACAGCAAAAGTAGAAGAATACAGCAGAAACGATTTATACAAAACAGTATCCGTAGACGGAACGGTTGAGAGCACAGATAATGATACTGCCATAACTACGGAGCTTGTTGAGTACAAGGTAAAGGCTTTGAATTACAAGGTAGGAGATACTGTAAATGCAGGTGATATTGTATGTGAACTTGATACAACAGATCTTGAAAAAGAAATAACCGATCTTGAAAGTATAATTTCAAATACAGATTTATTATCTGATTATCAGTTCCAGCAGTATCAGAAAGAATTGGAAAATGCCAAAAAATCAAGTGAGCTTCAGCTTTCAAAGGCCCGTAAGGATATTGACGATGCAAATGCAGAGTATGAAAGAAAAAAAGAAGAATACAATAAAAACATTGACCTTTATAACAGTTTTAATGCCGCTGCAGAGGAAAACAAAAATGCAGCTCAGAACTGCAGCGACCCGGGGCAGGCTGAAATTTATTATGCTCAGTATCAGCAAGACAAGGAAGCTGCTTCTGAGGCAATGAGCGCTTATGAAACCGCTTATTCAGAAATGATAACAGCTCAGAACAGCATAGCATCGTTTCAGAATAATTATGACTATGTAAAGCTTTCGGTTGATAATGATATTGAACAGGCAAAATACAGGGTAGACACATATTCACTTTCGTCAGGAAATTCCTTCGAAAACAAAGAAAAGCTTGAGAAACTAAAACGCTCTCTTGAAAATTCAAAAATCAAGGCAGTAAAAAGCGGTGTTGTTTCAACAGTTACTGCGGAGGTTGGGAAGATTTGTTCAACCGGTGCTGTTATGACAACAAGGAGCGTTTCAGATATTTGTGTTCATGTTATTATAAAAGAAGAAGATCTTCTCTCGGTAAAAAGCGGAATGAAAGCGCTGGTTACATCAAATGCCACAGGAAAAAAAGAATATGAAGGAACTGTTGACAGAATTCTTGATATAAAATCACAGACCGGATTTGACGGATACATAACAATAAACGATACTGCCGATTTCAGAATAGGTATGACAGCAAAGGTGAAAATTGTAACAACAGATGAAAGGGATGTTTTATCTGTAAATAACATTTCACTGTTTACAAACAATGACGGAGATACATGTGTGTTTGAAGCTGTAAAACAGGATGATGATTCATATACAGTAATTGAAACAGTCGTTTCAGTTAAAAACAAAACGCCGAAGTATACAGAAATAACAGCTTATTCACTTCAGGAGGGAGACCTTATACTGACTGAACCAAAGCAGTATTCAGACGGTGATAAGGTTCAGATAAGTAAGGCTGAAAAAAAATCAGAAACAGGTGAAGATAATGCCAGAACAGAATAAAAAATCAGTTATTGACATGACAGGCATTATCAAAAGATACTATATCGGTATGCCAAATGAACTTCAAATATTAAACGGAATAAGTTTTAAAATAAATGAAGGAGAATTTGTAGCCATTGTCGGTGAGTCAGGATCGGGCAAAAGTACAATGATGAATATTATAGGAGCACTTGACAGACCGACAGAGGGAAAATATTTATTTAACGGTGAAGACATAAGCTCGATTAGTGATAAAAAACTCAGTCTGATAAGAAATAAAGAAATAGGTTTTGTTTTTCAGAACTTTAATCTGATTCCTAGAACATCAGCTCAGAAAAATATTGAACTGCCTATGATGTATGCCGGAAAGGGAAGAAAGGAGAGAGCCAGAAAAGCCAAGGAGCTTCTTAAACTGGTCGGAATGGATGAAAGAGCAGACCATAATCCTAACGAGCTTTCAGGCGGACAGAAGCAGCGCGTTGCAATAGCAAGAGCAATGGCAAATGATCCTTCACTTATTCTTGCCGATGAACCTACAGGTGCACTTGACACAAAAACCGGACGTGTCGTTATGGACATATTCCATAAGCTTCATAAGAGCGGCAAAACAATAGTTCTTATTACTCACAGTCCTGAGCTTGCAAAGGAAACCCAGAGAATAATAACCATTTCGGATGGAAGCATTGTTTCCGATACCGGGGGTGCAGTAAATGAGAATTTTTGAAAATATAAGATACGCGACAGGAGCTATTTTTCTTAATAAAAAAAGATCATTTCTTACAATGATAGGAATAATAGTCGGGCTAAGTGCAGTAATAACAATTGTATCAGTCGGAGACACTGTATCAACTTTAATGAATGAATTTTTCATGAGTACATTCGGAGGGAACAACATTCAGGTTTACTCATATAGCGAACCCTTTGATTCATATGAATATTTTAAATACGCAATTACTCAGGATGAAATATCAGATATCTTAGACAACGCACCTGATTCAGTCGTTGATGTAATTCAGCAGTCAGAAATTTCTTATAAAGGGAAAGCATTTGTTGATGATAATATGTACTCTGCGGCTTCTCTGGCCGGTGTTTCCTCCGGATATGCCAAAAGTACTAATATGAAGATAGTTGAAGGAAGGTTTATAAATAAAAAAGACTGTCAGGAAAAAAAAGCAGCTGTTGTTATTTCTGATGTTGCAGCGGAAAATTGTTTCGGGTCAGCACAAAAAGCAATAGGAAAGAGCATTTTTATTCAGGGAATGTTTCCGGATCAGTTACAACAGTACGTAGACGTAATGTCTCAGGACGATGCTTCCGAAATAAATACAGCAGTCTATACAAGCTGCGTTGTAGTCGGGGTATACAAATATGAAGACAGACAGGGTAAATTAAAAAATCTTGATAACAGAAATCTGTTTTTAACAGACATTTACTGTCCGTATTCATATCTGGATGATTTAGGCGGAGTCGGTTCCGACAATCAAACATATAACAGTATTCAGGTTGTATGTAAAGACAGTGAACATCTTGATGAGGCAGAAATGTATCTTTATGATTTTCTTGAATCAAGATTTCAGGAAAGTGACAATTACAAGTATTTTATTATGGATATAAGAGAAGAACTAAAAGAGATTTCCATGATGGTTACTGTCGTGACTATAGTATTTATACTTGTTGCAGCAATATCTCTTATCGTTGGCGGAATAGGACTTATGAACACAATGCTTGTAAGTATTACAGAGAGAACAAAAGAAATCGGTATAAAAAAAGCACTTGGGGCAAAGAAGAACACGATCAGGGCACAATTTCTGACTGAGTCTGTAATAATATGCCTTATTGCATGTGCTATCGGTGTATTTTTCGGAGCACTCTTAGGTATGATCATTGAGTTAAATATAGATAAAATCATTGATCTTATCAAAAATGAAACAATAGTATACTTTCTTAAAAACACAGATATAAAAATCACACCTTCAGCAGATGCAGTTCTGATTTCGGTTATTTTCTCCGTAACTGTCGGAGTAATATTCGGATATTATCCTGCAAATAAAGGTGCTAAAATGCAGCCTGTTGATGCATTGAGATATGAATAAAGCCGGAAAGGAATCAGCTTAAATGAAAAAAATCAGAATAGGAAGAAAAGGCAGAAAAATCAGAGGTATAATAGCCGGCGTTGCCGTACTGGCTCTGCTGGGATGGTTTGCTTCATTGAAAATAAACCTTGAAGCGCAGGGAAATGATTATGCCTTTGTTGTTCCTCTGGAAACGAGAGATATAAGTCAGGCAATAAATACAACCGGAACAGTTGTAATGTGTAACTCAGGCGTTATAACGGCTGATGTTATGCAGAAGGTAAAAACCGTTCATGTAAGAGCCGGAGACACGGTCAGAGCAGAAGATGTCCTCTGCGAGTTTGAATCCGGTGATATTGACGATCAGATTTTAAAGCTTGAAAAAATCATAAATGATACAAAATCACTTGAACAGATGTCTGCTGCAAATTCGGAAAACAGTGTTGCATACGCTGAAAAATCAAATGAGATTAATCTCCAAAGGGCGTCCCTGGCACTTGACGCTGCCAAAAAGGAATATGATACGGCAAATTCAAAGTACGGAGAATATTATTCAAAGTATACAGCAGCTACGGAACAGGCAGATATTGAACTGTATTATGGAATGTTTAAAAAATACGAAGCGAGTCTGAGCATGCTGCAAAAAAATGTTGATGCATGTCAGACGGTTTATGACGATGCAAAATTTCAGTCAAGCCGGATTGCAGATGAAGCACGCAGTCAGAAGGAAATGAAAAATCTTCAGATGTCTGATACTGCCGATTACGAAAAGCGATTCGAGCAGCTTAAAAAGGAAAAAGAAAACCTTATTATCAGAGCCACTGAGGATTGTCTGATTTCTGAGTGTCTGGTCTACGACGGAATGTATCCGGAAAACAGAGAGCTTTTTAAAACAGGCCGGCTCGGAAAGTATAAAATAGATGCAAGAATCTTCAGCAAGGACATACTTAATATACGAGAAGGTATGGAAGTTGTTTTTACTACACAGCTTACCGGAAGTTCTGAAATAAAAGGTAAGGTCACAAATGTATCTGAAATCTATACAAACGGCGCGTATCATGCAGAAATAGAGATTAATGATACTGAAATGATGTCCGTTCTGAAACCGAATATAGATGCTTTTGTCAGAATACTGATTTCCAATAAAGAATCAGTCATGGCAGTGTCATATGATTCGATATTTACAGGTGAAGACGGTAACAGCTATGTTTACCGTGCACAAAAGGGAAAAAAAGGTGAGTACAGAACTGAATCCATAAAGGTAGAAAAAGGCGTTGAAACTGATTATTATGTTGAGATTATCACATCAGAGCTTTCAGACGGAGATCTTATAGTAGGCGGTGCTGAAGAATACAGTTCAGGAGAAAAAATAAAAATAAAAGGAATGACAGAATAATATGAATATTTTGGAATATATTGTTTCAGCAAAACGATGTCTGTCTGCAAATAAAATGAGAACACTCCTGACTACTCTCGGCATTATAGTAGGAATAAGCTCCGTAATATTAATAAAAACAATAGGAAGCTCACTCGGACAGACAATAGAAAATGTTGTTTATTCAATGTATAGCGGAAATGAAGCGTATTTATATATTGTGCCTGATAAAAACGATACTGATGTTGAATATGATGAAAATGGCAATTATTTAACTCCTGAGAATATAAAATTTACTTCTGATATGGTTGACGAATATGATAAACAGTTTTCAGACCAGGCTCAAAGAGTGGTTTCTGATTGGGTATTTGGTCAGGGAAAAATAAATATATCAGATAAGTATTATTCTGCAGTTGATGTTGTAGGAGCATCATATACTCTCAAGGATTATTATAATATAAAAATGATTGACGGACGCTTTATATCAAAGCAGGACACTGACAGATATACACCGGTAGCTGTTATTTCAGATATTACTGCGCAGTCCTGCTTCGGAGATAAAAATCCTCTTGGTGAAAAGATTATCATCTCAAACGGTTACGAATCATTTCTTGAATGTACTGTCATAGGTGTATATAAAAATTCAAATCAGGGAAGTGCACTTATGGCAGAAGATATACGTGAGGTGTCAACTCCGCTATATGTACCATATACTTATATGTTCCGTGAAATTGATTATATTCCGGAAAATACGTATGTAGACTATTCAATAAAAAATGTAACTGATACAGAAAAATATAAAGCTGAAACAGAGAGCTTTTACAATTCTTATTTTGAAGGAACCGGCTGGAAAGTAAATGTTCAGCTTTTAACAGATCAGCTTGATATGGTTACAAAGATAATAAACGGAATTACGTTTATTATTGCTGCCATTGCAGCTATATCACTTCTGGTAGGCGGTATAGGAGTTATGAACATAATGCTTGTAAGCGTAACGGAAAGAACGATGGAAATAGGTGTGAGAAAAGCAATGGGTGCGAGCAATAAGTCAATACGCATACAGTTTATAATTGAATCTGTAATGATTTCATTTCTTGGTTCGGTTCTGGGAATAATAACAGGGCTTGTTCAGTCAAAGCTGCTCGCAATGATTGCAGTAAGAATTGCAGACTCTAAAAATTTTAACCTCATAGTAGACATTACAGTACCTTATGGTGCAATATTGCTGTCAGTGTTGTTTTCTTTTATAGTAGGAATAGGCTTTGGTGTTTATCCGGCTGAAAAGGCCGCAAAAATGGAAGTTGTGGATGCATTAAGATATGAATAAAGAAAAATATGGAAAGTTTTATCAGGAAATATTAAAAGAACAAACGAATCTGAAAAATAAATTCAATAAAATAAGCACGATGCGTCTGTTATCAGTGTCAGCTGCTGTTGTCAGTGTATGTATTTCAAGGAGTATTCCTTTTATACTGATTTGCGGTTTATCTGCAGCGTCTTTTATTTACCTTATACGGGTTCATTCAGGGATTGAAAAAAAATTAAAATATTTAAACGCGGAAGAAAAAGTCATTAAGTCTTATGTAAACCGGTTTACTGACGGATGGAAAGGAGCATCGGATGACGGAAGGCAGTTCCTCTCAGATGATTTTCCGCAAGGCTGTGATCTTGATATTTTCGGAAGGTCCTCGCTTTATCAGCTAATTTGTCAGGCATATACACAAAGAGGCAAAAAAAATCTGGCCGATGTGTTGAAGTATGGAAAATCCGATATTGAGCAAATAAAGAAATCACAGTGTGCCGTTAAGGAGCTTTCGGAAAAAAATGAGTTCAGACACAGGTTTCAGTGCTGTTGCGCATTGTCTGAGGACTCAGGAAAGGAAAGTAAGTCAGATATTTCACAGATAATTACAGGTTCTGAACCTGAACCGGTGAGCATTTTTATGAAAATACTCATGTGGATTTTACCGTCAGCAGATATTTTATTGATACTTCTTTTTATTTTTGATATTTACCCACAGATTACATCAGTGGCGGCGTGTATTGTTACGGCATTTTCGTTTTTCTTCAGCTGTATTGAAAATGCATTCAGCCATGGAATTATTAAAAAAATAAATGATATTCATAAATGTGTTAATTCATATTCAGAAACAATAAGGCTCATAGATGCTGAAAATTTTCAATCTGAAATACTTTTGGATATGAAAAAAGTTATTTCGGAATCATCGGCTGTAAGTCAGATAAAGAAGCTTGAAAAAATTTTGAACTTTACTGATATGCGATCAAATGCTATAGCTTTTTTCCTGTATAATGCCTTTTTTATGTGGGATGTACACTGTATAAATTCATTTGTAAAATGGCAGATTAAAAACATGAATAATATAGACAAATGGCTTGATGCAATAGCTGAGCTTGAAGTATATGCGAGTCTTTCGGTCATTACAGAGCTTGATATAGCATATAGCTATCCTGAGATTTCTGACAGTGAAGAACCTTTTGTAAAATTTAAAAACCTTCGTCATCCTCTTATAAATCAGTCCTTAGTTATAGGAAATTCTGCTTTTTTTGAACCATCATCAGTAATAATAACGGGCTCAAATATGTCGGGTAAAACCACATTTATGAGAAGTATCGGTATAAATCTGATTCTCGCCAATGCAGGCGGACCTGTTGCTTCTGATGAATTTTCAGCAGCATTTATGAAAGTAATGACATCAATGAGAACGCAGGATAGTGTAAGTGACGGAATATCAACATTTTATGCGGAGCTTTTAAGGATAAAATCCATTGTTGAATATTCAGCTCAGAATAAGCCTGTAATTATGCTTATAGATGAAATATTTAAAGGAACAAATTCCAAAGACAGAATAGCATGTGCTGAGCAGACAATAAAGAGGCTTTCAGGCAGAAACGCAATAACAATAGTTACAACACATGATTTTGAACTGTGTTCGGTTGAGCTTGATAATGTGAACATTATTAATTATCATTTCTCTGAACATTATGAAGATGACAGAATAAAATTTGATTATAAAATAAAGAACGGAAAATGCACAACTACAAATGCACAGCATTTGCTGAAAATGGCCGGAATAATTTAAAAAAAATCGGGATATAATATTGACAATATTATATCCCGATGCTATAATGAATATATGAACAAGTACTCATATATTCATTATAGAAAGTTGGAGTGGTCATGAATAAATTAACAGAAAAAACCTATCTTATAAAAAATCTTGACTGTGCGCACTGTGCATCTAAAATCGAAAAATCTATCGCTGAAATGCCTGAGGTTAATGAGGCAGTACTTACATTTACAACAAGAAAACTTAAGGTAACAGCAGTACATGATGTAAGCCTTTTTGAAAAAATAAAGAAAAAATGTGCAGATATCGAGCCCGGGGCAGAGCTTACCGAGGAATCCTTACAAAAGGAAGCGTCACATGAAGAAGAAAATGAGAGCTCTGAGCTTGCGTTAATAATTTCAGGAGCTGTGATATTTGCGGCAGCTTTATTATGTGAAAAATTACTTGATTCTCAGATAATAAGCTCGGTACTGTTTTTGATATCATATCTTATACTTGGCGGCAAAATTCTTGTTTCATCAGCAAAAAGTATTTCAAAGGGCAAAATATTCAATGAAAATTTTCTTATGTCCGTTGCAACTATTGCCGCTTTTGCGATAAGGGAGTATCCTGAGGCGGTAGGCGTAATGCTTTTTTTCAGGATAGGTGAGTATTTTGAAGATCGTGCTGTGGAAAAAAGCCGTAGATCCGTAATGTCGGCTATTGATATGAGACCTGACGTGATAAATCTTGTTAAAGATAATAATCAGATAGTTCAGGTTTCTCCTGAAACAGTAAAGCCTCAGGATATTATTCTTGTACGTCCCGGGGACAGGATTCCACTTGATGGGGTTGTTATTGAGGGCAAGAGCAGTCTTGATACCTCTTCACTTACAGGAGAGCATATGCCTGAGAGTGTAAAGCCCGGTGACAGTGTAATGTCCGGATGTGTAAATACACAGGGACTTATAAAAATAAAAGTCACTAAAGTACTTGCAGAGTCAATGGTAACACGTATTATAAACAGTGTTGAAAATGCAGCAGCAGGGAAACCGAAGCTTGATAGATTTATATCAAGATTTGCTAATGTTTATACACCGGTTGTTGTAATTGTAGCATTTCTGACTGCAATTATACCTTCACTGATTACAGGTGAATGGCACAGATGGATCTATACTGCTGTTACATTTCTGGTAATAAGCTGTCCGTGCGCTATAGTACTCAGTGTCCCGCTTACATTTTTCTCAGGGATAGGTGCAGGTTCGAAAAAGGGAATATTATTTAAGAGCGGTTCTTCTATAGAAGCAGTAAGAAGAGTAAAAGCAGTTATCATGGATAAGACGGGAACAATAACAACCGGAAAGTTTTCAGTGAATCATATTGATCTGTATAACGGGTTTGATGAAACCAGACTTATTAAGTTTTGTGCATCATGTGAGGTCAATTCGACCCATCCTGTTGCAGCAGGAATCGTTGAAAAAGCAAGGGAAAAAGGAATTCATACAACTGAACCCGAAAATGTTACAGAATATGCCGGAATGGGCATATCGGCTGTAATAGACGGATCAAATGTACTGTGCGGAAACGTTAAGCTTATGAACAAATCCGGCATTGATGTTTCAGAATATATAAGCAGTAAAACGGGTACAGATATTATCTGCGCAGTTGACGGAAAACTTGCAGGATGCTTCAGAATAAGCGATATGATAAAGCCTGAAAGTTACAACATGATAAAGTATATGAAATCACGTTTAATAAAAACCGTTATGCTTACAGGAGATTCTGAAGAAAGTGCGGCAGCCGTTGCAAAGGATACAGGTATTGAGAAATATTTTTCAAAGCTTTTGCCTGATGACAAGCTTGAAAAAATGAAAAATATAAGAAAAGAATACGGTCCGGTCATGTTTATAGGCGACGGAATAAACGATGCGCCTGTTCTTGCAGGTGCCGATGTAAGTGCAGCTATGGGCAGCGGTGCCGATGCGGCTGTAGAATCGGCTGACATAGTGTTTATGAACTCAAATATTGACTCTGTTTCAAAGGCAATACAGATATCTGACGATACAAATAAAATAGTTCTTCAGAATATAATATTTGCACTTGTATTCAAAGCAGCAGTAATGATATTAGGGCTTGCCGGTTTTGCAAATATGTGGTTTGCGGTATTTTCTGATACAGGCGTTGCACTTCTGTGTGTGCTCAATTCGATAAGAATACTAAGAAAAAAATACTGATTTTATTTAAAAAAGGAACAGACTTTAAGTGAGATTATCACAAAGCCTGTTCCTTTTTTTAAAATAAATATTAAGGAGAATTAAAGACTGAGTTTCTTTTCAGCCAGCCATCCGGTTATCATATACATAACTACTCCCAGAATTACGTTTAGGAAAATGCTAGCGAATATAAGGGAGTTATTGAATGAAAGGTCCATAAGTTCTCCCAGAGACATTGCTGATCTGTTAATATCTGCAGAAAACATATCGCTTTTAAATAATAATGTAAGCAAGAGTGAAATAACACTCATTAGTATATTTATTCCAGTCCAAAGAGCAAAAGCCACAAGACCTCTTATCTTTTTTTCACCAAGGAGTGTAGTGGAAAGAGCCATAGCAAGATATATACATACGATGTTATTGAACCAGGCTGAAATATAGCTTAATGCCATAATTCCAACTGATCCCCATGATCCATCAAGTTCGTCACCAATAACCTTAAATAAATATCCGATAGATACGCCAGGTTCTGAATCACGTGCAATAAGGTAGGTGTCAATACTTCCGTAAATAATAATCAGTAAAATAAGTGCAAAAGTAATAATAAGAGTAGTAATAAGCTTTGCACCGACAATTTTATACGCACTTGAAGGCGTAAGGAACGGAAGATATCCTTGTTTTTTCGAAATATCCATATTGAAAATACTTATTGAGTATATAAGTACTGCAATGAAAGAGGCGAAAATTCCAATAAAAAGCAATACACCTGTCAAAACAGATAAAAATGAAATATCAAGTAATTGTCCGATAACAAAAGCAACTTCAAGAATTACCACGCCAAGAAAGCTGAAAATTAATACGGATTTTGTTTTCAGAAGATCATATTTTACAAGCTTCATTACATTCTTCATAATTATTTCCCCCATATTTCAGAAGATAATCCTTCTTCTGTACTATATATTTCACGATACAAGTCTGAAATTGATTTATGATGCTCTTCTCTGATTGCTTCAAGTTCTCCTTCAAGAACAACTATGCCTTTTTTAATCATTACAACATTATCAACGATTGTCTCCAGTTCGTCAAAAAGATGACTTGAAATAATGAATGTTGAATTTGGGTTTGTTGCCTTGATAACAGCATTTATTATCTGATCACGTCCGATAAGATCAATACCGTTGAGAGGTTCATCAAGCATAATCATTTCAGCATTTCTAGAAAGTGTAGCAGCAATTTTGAGCTTGGCAGCCATACCGGATGAGAGTGATTTTACCTTCATATTTTCATCGAGATCCATAAACCTCAGCAAATCGTTAAATCTTTCCTTGCTGAAATCAGTGAAAAAATCAGAATAATACTTTTCCACATCTCTTATTTTCATATAATCATAGTAAAACGGCTCTGTTGACATATAGGCTGTTTTTGATTTGGTTTTAGGGCCTATTGGAATTCCGGCGTATGTGCATCTTCCTGAAGTGGGCTTTACAAGGCCGGAAGCTATTTTCATCATTGTGCTTTTGCCGCTTCCGTTAGGTCCTACCAATGCGTATACTTTGCCTGTTTCAAAGGATATGTTAAGCCCGTCAAGAGCTTTTTTACTTCCATATCCTTTAGTAATTTGTTCGAACTGTAGCATTAATCTTAATCTCCCTCATGTTTATTTTTTTATATCTTTAATAATATTGATTGCGTCTGAGGCCGAAAATCCAAGTGATGACATTTTTGAAAGGAAGGATGAAACCATATTTGTTACAGCTTCGGTTTTCATACGTGTTGTCAGATTTTCATCTTCAATCAGATAGGTGCCAAGTCCACGCCTCGTAAAACAAATCCCCTCATGCTCAAGCTGTTTATATATTCTCTGAACAGTATTAGGATTAATTTTATACTGCAAAGCCATGTCACTGTTGGACGGCAGTTTATCGCCAGGCATAAGATTTCCAATAATAATCTGTCGTTTTATTTCGTCAACTATCTGAAGATATATTGGATAGTTTGATTCAAATTCCATATGTGCACCTCCTTAACGCTTTACTAGTATAATAGTACACCATTTTCATAAGTTTGTCAATATGTTTTTTTAAATAAATAAACTTTTTATAATAATAAAATTACACATCTATATTTCTTGTATTCTTAATGAAAAAATGATATAATGTAAGGTACTACTGATTAATACTGTTAGGAGAAGAAAATTTATAGTATGAAAAAATGGAACATAGGTAAACCGGATGAAAAAATTTCAAAAAAACTTATGGCCGGAAGTGATCTTACCTCATTATGTGCGGATATATTAACAAATCGCGGAATCACCAATCTTTCAGAAGCAGCAGGACTTATTGATGTCCCTGAGCTTGAAAATCCGTTTAAGCTTAAGGATATGGACAAAGCCGTATCGCTTATAAATGAAGCCATTGAAATGTGTCAGAAAATATGTATTTACGGTGACTACGACTGTGACGGTGTAACGTCAACAGTAATGCTTTATTCATATCTTGAATGTATAGGTGCTGACGTTTCTTATTACATACCGGAACGTACAGAGGGTTACGGACTCAGCAACCAGGCTGTACAAAAGATTGCAGAAGACGGAACTGATATGATTATAACGGTTGATAACGGAATTTCAGCTGCTGATCAGGCAAAGCTTATTAAAGAACTCGGTATGAAGCTTATAATTACAGATCACCATCAGCCCGGGGATATATTGCCGCAGGCAGATGCAATAATCAATCCTCACCAGAAGGACTGCCAGTCATCTTTTAAAATGCTTTGCGGTGCAGGAGTTGCACTAAAGCTCATTGCTGCAATGGACGGGGGAGATTATGAAACCGCACTTGAACAGTTCGGAGATCTTGCTGCAATAGGAACAATTGCAGATATTGTTCCTCTTACAGGAGAAAACAGATATATAGTAAAAAGCGGAATACAGTATATAGAGAATACTGAAAGATGCGGTCTTATTGAGCTTATGAAAATATCGGGTCTTATGTCAGAAAACGGAAAATGCAGAAAAATAACATCAACCGCAATTGCATTCGGTATTGCACCGAGACTTAATGCAGCCGGAAGGTTCGGCTCACCTAAACAGGCTTTTGAAATCCTGACATGTGACGATCTTGATGAGGCTGTGGTACTTGCTGAAAAGCTTAATAAGCTTAATAATGAGAGAAAATCAGCAGAGGAAGATATTTTACAGCAGATATACGGACAGATTAATGAAAATCCTAAAATTTTGTCATCAAGAGTACTTGTTTTCAGGGGTGACGGATGGCATCACGGAGTAATAGGCATTGTTGCGGCAAGAATTCTTGAAAGATTCGGAAAACCGTGCTTTATAATGTCTACGGACGGAGATGAGCTGCGCGGTTCAGCACGTGCATTCGTTGAATTTTCAATATTTGAATGTCTTAAGGCATGTGAATCTGTTTTAATAAAATTCGGCGGACATAAAAGTGCCGGCGGATTTTCATTAAAATCTGAAAATGCCGTGAATTTCAATATGCTTATTGAGGATTATGCATTAAAGCATCATGAAAATATGCCTGTACTTTCTATAAATGCTGAAAAGGTGCTGAAACCAGAGGATATTACCATTGAAAATACAGAGAGTCTTGATATTCTTGAACCCTTTGGCGAAGGTAATAAGCAGCCGCTGTTTGCAATGACAGGTGCTGTCGTAATACAGATAATTCCTCTTGCATCAGGTGCACACACAAAGCTTAAGCTGAATTACGGTGGTGTATTTGTTGATGCGCTTATGTTCGGTGCAAAAACAAGTGAGCTGCCTATATCGGTAAATGAACAATGGGACCTGATGGTCAGCCTTAATATAAACGAATATAACGGAAAAAAATCTGTGAACCTGAATGTTAATGACTATAAAAAGAGCGGTATAAATCAGGAAAGCTACTTTGCTGCATGTGCAGCATATGAAAAATATATAAGAAATGAAAAGCTTCCGGTTCAGTATTATGAAAGAATGTATCCTGAGAGACAGGAAATTGTGACGGTCTACACACTTATAGGGGAAAAAGACACAACAATAACAACATTATTTATGAGACTGAATCCCAAAATAATAAACTACTGTAAACTCAGAATCTGTCTTGACATTTTTAATGAACTTAATTTAATAAATATAGATTACTCAACAAGTGAGGTATCAAGGGTAAAAGTAACCTCAAAGGTCAACCTTGATAATTCAAATATTTTAAGGGAGCTGAAAGATAAATGGGGAATGAAAGCTATACAATAAATTTGCTTATACAGAAGATACTTGATGATGAAAAGCAATATGATATGAGTAAAATCATATCTGCGTATGAATTTGCTGCACAGGCACATGACGGTCAGAAGCGTTCATCAGGTGAACCATATATTAATCATCCTGTATCGGTTTCATTTATCCTTCTTGATCTTGGAATGGATACTGACACAATATGTGCAGCCATGCTTCATGATGTAGTTGAGGATACTCAGGTTTCACTTGGTGAAATAAAAAAGCTTTTCGGACAGGATGTTGCAATGCTTGTTGACGGTGTTACAAAGCTGTCAAATGCGCCTATTTTTAATCAGGATGAGCAGTTGGCGGAAAATGTCAGAAAAATACTTCTTGCCATGTCACAGGATATCCGTGTAATGATTATAAAACTGTGTGACAGGCTTCACAACATGAGAACACTTGGGTTCCGACCGGGATTCAAGCAGAGAAAAACAGCACTCGAAACGATGAACATTTATGCGCCTATTGCACATCGTCTTGGAATAAGAGCGGTCAAAGAGGAACTTGAAGATCTGGCTTTTCAGTATCTTGATCCGTATGCGTATTCTGAAATTGAGCATATGCTGGAGATTAAAAAGGAAGAACGTGAAGCTTTTATTGCAACGATAAAAGCAAAAATAACAGAACGCTTCAATCTTGAGAAGTTTGAAAAAGAGCCTCAGATTGACGGGCGCGTAAAAAGTATATACGGAATATATAAGAAAATATATGTAAACCGAAAAAACATTGAGGAAGTATATGATAAATATGCTGTACGTGTAATAGTATCAACCGTTTCTGAGTGTTATAATGTTCTGGGAATAATACATGATATGTTCACACCTATTCCAAACAGGTTCAAGGATTATATTTCTACGCCAAAGGCTAATATGTATCAGTCACTTCACACAAGCGTTCTCGGAAGAGAGGGAATACCATTTGAGGTGCAGATAAGAACATGGGACATGCACTATACTGCTGAATACGGAATTGCGGCACACTGGAAATATAAAGAAGGAATACAGAGCCGTGACAAAATGGAAGAAAAGCTTTCATGGATAAGGCAGGTAATAGAGGCACAGCAGACAGCTGATGACGTAGAGGAAATAGTAAGAATAATAAAAACCGATCTGTCAACAGATGATATTGTTGTATTTACCCCTAAGGGTGATACGTTTACGCTTCCTTTAAATTCAACAGTTATAGATTTTGCATACAGGGTTCATACTCAGATCGGCCATCGTACTATGGGTGCAAAGGTAGACGGAAAAATAGTTTCACTTGACTATAAGCTTCATACAGGTGACATTGTGGAAATACTCACAACAAAGGATGAATCACGCGGTCCTAACCGTGCATGGCTTGAAATAGTTCAGACAAACGAAGCAAAATCAAAAATACGCTCCTGGTTTAAAAAAGAATGCAAGGACGAAAATATCCAGCAGGGAAAGCAGGAGCTTGAACGTGAATTCCAGCATTATCATATGCATGTTCCGGAGGACCAGATGGAGGCATTTCTCGGAGATGATCTTAAGCGTCATAACTGTTCGACTCTTGACGATTTTTATGCTTCAATAGGCTATGGTGGTGTATTGGTTCCTAAAATAATGCAAAGACTAAAGGACAACTACATAAAAACATACGGTGAGGCAACTGACGAAATTGTTTCCATTAAGCGACCAAAAAAGAAAAAGGGTGACAGCGGTATTATATTTGAGGATAAATTTACTGATTTTCAGGTCAGATTCTCTCAATGCTGCAACCCGCTTCCGGGTGATGACATAGTAGGCTTTATTACAAGAGGCCATGGAGTATCGGTTCATAAAAAAACATGCCCGAATTATCTGTCATCTATAGCCAATGAGGAAAATGCCGACAGATGGAAAAAGGTTGAATGGTCAAAGTCACAGAAAAATGATTTTCATGCAGTTATCGAAGTAATTGCCATTGACAGAAACGGACTTTTACAGCAGGTAAGCACAGTAATATCCGAAGCCCGTATACCTATTTTTAATTCCACATCAAGAAGACTTAAAAACGGAAACGCTGTAATAAAAGCAACAATAGCTGTTTCAGGTAAGGAACAGCTCAGTACACTTGTAGAAAAGCTGCAGAAGATACACGACGTAATTTCTGTAACAAGACTGGAAAGCAGGAGAGGATTATGGTAGTACACACACTGATACTTGGAAGTGAATTTCAGGCAAATTGCTATATTATAGAAAACGACAGAAAAGAAGCAGTTGCAGTTGATATTGGCGGAGACTCACATGAACTTTTAAAATTTTTATATGAATACAATCTGACATTAACGAAAATATTATTGACACACGGACATTATGACCATTTCAAGGGAGTTGCTGATGTAGCAAAATCAACAGGAGCTGAAGTTTTTATTCACACTGATGATAAAAACATGCTTATAAGTGCAGATGAAAGTCTTGCTTCGTTTATAAGCAATGGAAATTTCCATAATGTCGAAAAATTCACATCATTTTCAGACGGAGACAAAATAGATTTTTCAGGAACGCCTATAAGTGTTTTATCCACACCCGGCCATACAAACGGCTCCGTATGCTTTATATGTGAAGACAAATTATTTTCCGGAGATACTCTTTTCAGAATGTCTATAGGAAGAACTGATCTTCCCGGCGGAGATTATTCAAAATTAAAACATTCCCTTGCCATTCTGAAGAATATCGGAAAAAATAATGATTATAAAGTGTATCCTGGCCACAATTCAGCGACAACTCTTTCATATGAAATTCAAAACAACCCATATATGAGGGGTTGATTTAACATGTCTCATTATAGTGTGAAATATGTATGTGAGCGAAGGTCCAGGGCGACCGCAAAGCCGGTCGATTCCGCAGAATCGAAATCCCTGCTTAATAAATAAATAACTTAACCTTATTGACTGAACATTAATCAAAATATTATTAATAAATTTAAGGATAACTCTGATGACAATAATATTAAACAATAACTCCTATAAATACGAAACAGAAGCAATAGTAAAACTCTTTATCCCTGCAACAAGGTTCGAATTCCTTTATGAAGGAACAGATGCATACGGCGATATAATAATGACAAGAATAAGAAAGTGCCGCAGATTCACTTATATATACGCATATGCAAGAAGAAACAAAACAATAATAAGAAAATCCGATAAACTTGCAAGCTCTGATTTTATCGATTCAGAGTGTGAATTCAGGCTTTGCAGACTTTTGTACGACATTCTGAACAGACTCACCGGAATAAGACCGCAGTGGGGATTGCTGACCGGAATAAGGCCTGTAAAGAAAGTAAATGATATGATCAAAAAAGGATTTTCAAATGAACAGGTTTATAAGCAGTTTTCAGAAAAATATCTTGTCACAAAGGATAAAACAGATATATCATATCATACAGCAATGACACAGCTGCCTGTCATATCGGATTTTGACGATAAAACCGTAAGTATATATATTTCAATTCCGTTTTGCCCGACAAGATGCAGCTATTGTTCATTTGTATCACACTCGATGGAAAGTGCGATAAAACTTATGCCTCAGTATATTTCAGGACTTTGCAGGGAACTTGAAATATTGGGAAAAATAGTTGAAGATGCCGGACTTAAAATAGATACTGTATACTATGGCGGCGGTACACCTACGTCAATAAGCAGTGATGATATCTATAAGCTTATGAAAAAAACATCAGAATGCTTTGACCTTTCCTCAATACGTGAATATAATTTAGAAGCGGGCCGTGCAGATACAATAACAGAAGAAAAGCTTTCGGTAATAAAAAAAATGGGTGCAACAAGAATCTCGATAAATCCTCAGACACTTAACAATGATGTGCTGAGAGAAATAGGAAGAAATCACACAGCTGAACAGACAATCGAAGCATTCAGGCTTGCAAGAAGACTTGGCTTTGACAATATCAATATGGACCTTATTGCCGGACTGCCTACGGATACATTTGAAAGCTTTAAAAGGACAATCGAAAAGATTACAGAGCTTGACCCGGACGGAGTAACAATACACACCCTTACATTAAAGCGGTCAGCAGGTCTTTATTCTCACGGAAAGGAAAATATTAAAAATCCTGCTTCCGTCATGCTTGATTACGGAAATAAAATTCTTACTGAGCATGGATATAACCCATACTATTTATACCGTCAGAAAAATACTGTTGATAATCTTGAAAATATAGGATACTCAAAAAAAGGCAAGGAATCTCTTTACAATATTTATATTATGGACGAAACACAAACCATTCTGGGAGCCGGATGTGCAGCTTCAACAAAGCTTGTTTCGGGAAGCGGAGCTATAACCCGTGTACTTAATTATAAGTTCCCATATGAGTATATAAACAGATTTGATGAGCTTATGAAGAAAAAAGAAACAGTAACAGAATTTTTTAATAATCAGAAAGGATAATCTATTATGAATACATTTTTTGAAAGTGCAAAGAAATGTTTTGACACAGCGGCAATAAAAACAAGCGAGGCAATTGATATTTCAAAGAAATACATTGATGTTACAAAGGCAGAAAAAAAGCTGTCCTCCCTTTATGAACGCCTTGGAGAAGCAATCTACAACACCAGAAGACAGATAAAAAATGAAGAAATTCTTTCAGAAAAAATTATGGACCAGATTGATGAAGCAAAGCAGGATGTTGCAGATGCAAAAAAGAGATATGAGGCAAGCAAATCCGTAAGATGCGAATTCTGTGGTCAGAAAAACTCTCCTAAAAATCAATTCTGTTCAAAGTGCGGAGAAATTTTGAAAAATGATTAAGAAAAATCAATCAGTTGAAATAGAAATAACAGGAATCACCTCAGAAGGCAACGGCGTGGGAAGAGCAGAGAACATGGCTGTTTTCGTACCACTTACGGCAGTGGGGGATTATGCAAGAGTTAAAATAGTAAAGGTTTTAAAAAGCTATGCATTCGGCATCCTGGAAGAGATATTAAGACCATCAGAAAACCGGATAGAACCAGACTGTCCGGTTTTTGAGAAATGCGGCGGCTGTACATTCAGGCATATTTCATATGAGACCGAGTTACAGATAAAAAACGATTTTATCAAAGATGCATTTAAAAGAATAGGGGGACTTAATCCCGATTTTGAAGAAATAACAGGCTGTGATGAGACTGATTATTACAGAAATAAAGCTCAGTATCCTGTATCGGAGCAGAATGGAAAAGCTGTATGCGGATTTTATTCAAGACGCAGCCACAGAATAGTGCCTTTTACAGCATGCAGGTTACAGCCGGAAATATTCAGACAGATAGTTGACAGTGTTATTGAATACATAAATGAAAACAAAATACCGGCCTACAATGAAGAAAAACATAACGGGTTTATTCGTCATATTTATCTTCGCAAAGGATATCATTCTGACAAAATTATGCTATGCATTGTTGTTTTCAATAAATCAGTAACAGACAGGCTTAAAGGACTTGCCGTGAAAATCTCAGCTGAGTTTCCTCAGATTAAGAGCGTTCTGGTAAATGTAAACAATCAGAATACAAATGTTATCCTCGGCAAAGAAAATCATCTGCTTTATGGCAGCGAAAATATAACGGATATTATGTGTGATAATAAGATTCTGCTTTCACCGATGTCATTTTATCAAGTGAATACGTGTCAAGCTGAAAAACTTTACAGAATTGCTGAAGAGTATGCAGAACTAAGTGGAAACGAGACTTTGCTTGATTTATATTGTGGTGCAGGCACAATAGGACTTTCAATGTATGACAAGGCAAAGCGCTTGACAGGCGTTGAAGTTATTCCCCAGGCAATAGAAAACGCAAAAACAAATGCAAAGATAAATAATATTAAAAATGCGGAATTTATCTGCGGCGATGCAGGACAGATCGCTTTTCAGCTTGTTGATAAAGGGGAGAGACCCGATGTAATTATCGTTGATCCTCCAAGAAAAGGGTGCGATAAGGAAACGCTTGATGCGATACTGAAGATGAGCCCGGAGAGACTTGTTATGATTTCGTGTAACCCGGCAACGGCAGCGAGGGATTGCAGGATATTATGTGATAGTGGGTATGTTATAAGGAGGATAAGAGGGGTTGATCTTTTTAGTAGGACGGGGCATGTGGAGACGGTAATACTTTTGTCCCAACTCAAACCGGATGATGTGATCCACATAGATGTGGAGCTTGATGAACTCGATACAACAGCATCTGAGATGAAACCAACTTATGATGATATAAAAAAATATATTATGGACAAATATAACCTTAAAGTTTCAAGTTTATATATTTCTCAGATCAAGCGCAAAAACAATCTTGAGGTCGGAGAGAGTTTTAACAAACCTAAGTCTGAAAATACAAAGCAACCGAATTGTCCGAAAGAAAAAGCTGATGCAATAGAAGATGCATTAAGACATTTTAAAGTATTAAGATAATATATACTATAAAAAATAATAGTAAACCTCTGTATTACGCAATCAAGCGTAAGATACAGAGGTTTTTTTATGCCCATATCACATTTTAAGATAAATGTCAAGAACAAAATTTTCTGGTAAAGCAGAAAAATATGACTTTGTCAAGTAGTAAAAAATATTTTTTGGAGGTAAACACAGATGCCTGTATTTCACATAGAAAGAAATGAAGGATACACAGTAATGTCAAATTTTCATCTACGTGATAAAAGCCTGTCACTGAAATCAAAAGGACTTCTTTCTCAGATGTTATCTCTTCCGGAAGAATGGGACTACACACTAAAAGGTTTGTCAGCAATCAATCGTGAAAGTGTAGATGCTATACGTTCAGCAATAAATGAGCTTGAATCAGCAGGATATGTTGTCAGGAAGCAGAAACGAGACAGTTCTGGTAAGATGGCTTCCAACGAGTATTTTATCTATGAAAAACCGGATGCGTCGAGAAAAGATAATGCTCCGATGTTGGAAAAATCAGTATCGCGTAAACCAATGCCGAATAAGCCGATATCAGAAAATCCAACAACGGTAAACCCGATAACGGAAAATTCAACACAATTAATTACTAAAGAAAAAAATAAAGATCAATCAAATAAAGAGATTATAAATCATCCATCAATCAATCATGATAGGATGGATTCGATGGATGTTTATCGCTGGATTGTTTATGAGAAAATCGGTTATGATGCTCTGGTTGAACAGGAGACATACTCTAAAGATCAGATTGATGAAATCGTTGAGATAATGCTTGAAAGCATCTGTTCAACAGCAAAAACACAGAGAATAGGAAAAGAAGATATTCCGACAGAGGTTGTGAAAAGCAGATTTCTTAAGGTTGACTCGTCCCATATTGAGTATATCCTAGGTTCTATGAAAGAAAACACAAAAGAAGTAAGGAATATTAAAGCTTATCTGAAAACAGTAATCTACAATGCTCCGATCACAATCGGTAATTACTATGCTGCAAAGGTCAATCACGATTTGTATGGGACAGATTAAGGTGTATCCTTTACAGATTTGGAGTTAAGTGGTATAATAAATTTATCTATAAATCGAAATTTGCTGAGAATAGTATGGAGTAACTACAGAATAACTAAGTGTCAGTAATGACTTATTAAGATTTCTTATAAAGAATTGTCATAAAGGATGATTACAATGATTAAAGAACAATTAGAAAGAGAATTTTATAATAGTTTTTTTAATATGGAATTTGACAGAGCAATGCAAATTGTTGGGGCAATGAATTATGCCAATTCACCCAAAACAAGATATTTTGAAATGCTCGTTTACTATGAAGAAAGAAAATTTGACAAAATCCGGATGGCGTTAAAAAAAGAAGGGTTAGATTTAAGAGAAAGAGAATTATATGTATGTTCCCT
>JAEWXO010000039.1 GCA_023458875.1 Bacillota bacterium
GACCTGGGATTTGATGCATCAGAGGGATATCATACATACGGATTTGACTGGCAGCGTGATTCAATTACATGGTACGTTGACGGAAAGCCTGTATACAAGGCAACAAACAATATTCCGACAACACCTGGAAAAATTATGATGAACACATGGCCTGGAATAACAGTAGACGAATGGCTCAAACCGTATAACGGTAAAACACCACTGACTGCAAGATACCAGTGGGTAACATACAACAAAACAGGTCAGAGCAGCAGCAGCAATAATAATCCCACCGACACAAGTGGATTGGATACAACAGCTACAGCTATTGCAGATTTCAGAAAAGGAACATCACCTTTATTTGAAGCATCAAACGGATGGACAAACGGAAATCCGTTTAACTGCGGATGGTATTCAAGTAACGCTGTAATAAAGGATAATGTATTAAACCTTACAATCGACAGAGACACCACAGGCAAATACAGCTATTCCGGTGCAGAGTACAGAACAAAGGATTTTTACAGTTACGGATACTATGAAACATCAATGCAGGCAATCAAAAACGACGGTGTAGTATCTTCATTCTTTACTTATACAGGCCCATCAGATAACAATCCGTGGGATGAAATTGACATCGAAATATTAGGAAAAGATACAACGAAGGTACAGTTAAACTACTATACAAACGGACAGGGAAATCACGAATATATGTATGACCTTGGATTTGATGCATCGAAGGGATTCCATAGATACGGATTTGACTGGCAGCGTGATTCGATTACATGGTATATTGACGGAAAGCCTGTATACAAGGCAACAAACAACATCCCTAGAACACCTGGAAAAATCATGATGAATGTATGGCCTGGAATAACAGTAGATGAATGGCTCAAACCATTTAACGGTAATACACCTCTTACTGCAAAATATCAATGGGTGACATATAAAAATAAATAATAAAAAGTGAGGGGATTTTATATGTTGATTAAAGATTTTAAAGGTCACAAAAGAGGAGTAAATCTCGGTGGCTGGATTTCACAGTGTGGTGGCGGAAATTATAACAGGGGACATTACGATGAATTTATTCATGAATCAGATATTAAAAAAATTGCTGATTGGAAATGTGATCATGTAAGATTACCTTTTGACTACAATGTAATTCAGAATGAAAACGGCGAAATGAATAATTCAGGATTTGAGTATATTGACAACTGCATTCAGTGGTGCAAAAAGTATAATTTAAATTTAATACTCGATCTGCACAAGGCTGCCGGATTTTCATTTGACGAGGATAATTTCGACTTTTTTTGTAACCCGGAGCTTCAGGGGTATTTCTACAGATTATGGGATGGAATTTCACAGCGCTATGGGTCATTATATGAAACAGTTACTTTTGAATTGTTAAATGAAGTGACTGATATGAAATATGCTGAGAAATGGAATGAAATTGTTAAAAATACGATAGAAGTAATCCGCAAAAATGCACCTTATACAAAAATAATTATTGGTGGTGCTGAGAATAACAGCATAAACGGCATGGCACTTTTAGATAAGCCGTATGATGAAAATATTGTATTTACATTTCATTTTTACAGTCCGATACTATTTACACATCAAAGAGCGAACTGGATTCCGGGTATGCCTGAAGATTATATCACATTATATCCTGACAAAATTGAAAATTACCGTCGTGAGACAGAAAAATTACTGGATAAGAGATTCGGTAATGATTTTCTGGAAGGCATGTCAGGCGAAATAGATGTTAAATATTTTGAGGAATTATTTGCGGTTCCATGCAGCATCAGAGAAAAATACAACGTTCCTATATACTGCGGTGAATACGGAGTAATCAGCAGAGTTGAAGACAGCGAAGCATTAAAGTGGTTTGACGATATAAATGCAGCGTTTTCAAAACTTGATATCGGTCATTCGGTATGGAATTACAAGGAAAAGGATTTTGGAATATCTGATTCCGGTTTAGCAGACTATGTATACAGAATAATTTAAATTTATTTCTGAATAACCCTAACAATAATTAAAACCGCGGCAGAACTTATTGGTTCTGCCGCGGTTTTCTATTAATGAAAAGGGTTAAAAAAGGCTCTTTTTAGTTGAATAAAAACGGTTTTTGTATTCCTTTGGCGTCATGCCTGTGTGCTTACGGAATGTTTTAATAAAATAGCTCTGCGAGCTGAAGTGGAGCAGTTCACTTATTTCTGATGATGAGTATGTTGAAAACTGAAGCATATTTGTAGCAGCTTCAACCTTTTTTATAGTAATATATTCACTGAATGTAACTCCGACCTCTGTCTTGAACAGGCGCGAAAGATACGGAACGCTTAATGAAAGATAATCCGCTGCGTCCTGTATAGTAATCCTGTTATGAAGATGATCGCTTATGTAATCCAAAGTATGAATAATCTGCTTTGAAAATATATTTCTGCTCTTTATAAGTCTCATCCGTTTTGTAAAATCATTAATTACCTCAGAGTGTATTGTATGAATCTCATTTTCTGACTGACACGAGTCTGCTTTTAAAATATAAGCATCACTTAAACTGAAGGCTTCTTCAGGAAGCATGCCTCCGTTAATACAAAAACGTGTTACCATTGCAATTGTAATAATCAGATGATATTTTAAATTCTGCAGACTGTTAGTGCTGAGTATTCCATATCCTTTTCCACCTAAAGGTGTAAAAAGGAGTCTGACTACCTCAAGATTGCCTGAACGTATTCCTTCATAAAACGCCAGTTCACGTTCAAATCCTGCATGTTCAAATTCTATTTCACGCTGGGCAAAATACTGATTATACAGTAATTCGTCAGAGTCCTCCGAAATAAGAAATTTATCCATATTGTTTTTATCACTCCTTGATTTTAATATAATTGCTATGTATCACAGAATGTATGTATAATACAATTATAGCACAATTGCAGGGGCTTGGGTAGAGTGATTTAGAAATTATCTCTGTATAAACAGAGGTTATAGTTCATATAAAAACATTTTATATGATTTATAGTTTAATAGTGGTAAAGCAGTGTTGTAAATATAAGAATTATATGTTATAATAATCAATGTCAAAAAGATATTTAACTTTGTATTTGATTTATCAATAATTTTTTGGAGGACGGTTATGAAGATTTCTTTTTCAACTTTGGCGTGTCCTGATTTTAGCTGGACAGATATTTATTCTATGGCAAAGGACTTATCCTTTGACGGTATAGAAATAAGAGGACTAGGCGATGATATTGATGCAGTCCGTGCAAAACCATTTACAGCAGGACAGCTTGATAAAACTATTGCCAAGCTTTCCTCACTAAAGGTTGAAATCCCATGTCTTTCATCGGGTTGCTGCCTGAAATTCAAGGAAAATTACGAATCAAATAAAACGGAAATTACAAGATATATTGAGCTTGCAGCAAAGCTTTCAACACCATATGTAAGAATACTTGCAGACCTTGAACCTGCTCCTTCCGGAGAGATTGATGACGATTATATAAAAGACGTTCTTAAAGAGCTTTCAGTTATTGCATCTGGTAAAAACGTTATACTTCTTGTTGAAACAAACGGTTTATATGCAGACACAAAAAGGTTAAGAAAGCTGCTTGATACTGTTGGCTCAGAAAATGTTGCAGCACTTTGGGATATTCATCATCCATACCGTTATTTTAATGAATCAGCTGCTGATACAGTCAGCAACCTTGGTCCATATATCAGATATATTCATGTCAAAGACAGCGTTATGGTAAACGGTAAGCCTGAGTACCGTATGATGGGTGAGGGCGATATGCCTCTCGATGATATATTCAGTGAACTTATAAAGTCAGGATATGACGGGTATATTTCACTCGAATGGGTGAAAAGATGGGCTTCAGATCTTTCTGATGCCGGTATCGTATTCCCTCATTTTGCAAATTACATGAGCAGATTCAGAAATGAAAAAGTACGTGTTCTGCAGGATAACAAATCAGGAACCGGAAAATATATATGGCAGAAGGATATGCTCATTGACGAAACATTCCCTGATGTTCTTGACAGGGTATGTGAAGAATTTCCGGATCAGTATGCGTTCAGATTTACAGAGTTTGACTATACCAGAACATATGCTGAATTCAGAGAAGATGTAGATACATTTGCACGTTCACTTATTGCAATGGGCGTTAAAGAAGGAGATCACGTTGCAATATGGGCAACAAATGTTCCTCAGTGGTTTATTACATTCTGGGCTACAACAAAAATAGGCGCTGTTCTCGTAACGGTAAATACAGCATATAAAATCCATGAGGCAGAATACCTTTTAAAACAGTCAGATACACACACTCTTGTAATGATTGACGGATTTAAGGATTCTGACTACATAGGAATAATTAAGGAGCTCTGTCCTGAGCTTGAGAACTCAGAACCGGGTCAGCTTAACTCCAAAAAGCTTCCTGTTTTAAAAAATATCATAACAACATGCACTAAAGTAAACGGTTGCTATACATGGGATGAAGCGATAAAGCTTGCAGAAACTGTTCCTGCTTCAGAGGTTGAGAGCAGAAGAAGCAAAATCCAAAAAGACGATGTATGCAATATGCAGTATACTTCAGGTACAACAGGCTTTCCGAAGGGCGTTATGCTCACTCACTACAATGTTGTAAACAATGGTAAGTCGATAGGTGACTGTATGGATCTGTCCACTGCTGATAAAATGATGATACATGTTCCTATGTTCCATTGCTTCGGAATGGTTCTTGCTATGACAGCATGTATGACACACGGTTCTACAATGTGTCCGATTACAGCATTTTCACCGAGAAAATCACTCGAATGTATAAATAAAGAACAGATTACAGCATGCCACGGTGTTCCTACAATGTTCATTGCTATGCTTGGTCATCCTGACTTTGAAAAAACTGATTTTTCACATATGAGAACAGGAATTATGGCCGGAAGTCCGTGCCCTGTAAAAGTAATGCAGGATGTTCTTGGAAAAATGAATATGACTGATGTATGCATAACATACGGACAGACAGAAGCAAGCCCTGGATGTACAATGAGCAAAACAGACGATTCGATTGAGCATCGCGTAAATACAGTAGGACGTGCAATGTTCGGTGTTGAATGTAAGATAGTTGATCCTGAAACAAATGAGGACCTGCCTGATAATACTGACGGAGAGTTTGTTGCAAGAGGATATAATATAATGAAGGGCTATTACAAAATGCCTGAGGCAACTGCTGCGGCAATCGATGAAAACGGATGGCTGCACACAGGAGACCTTGCAAGACGTACTCCTGACGGATATTATAAGATTACAGGACGTATAAAGGATATGATTATCCGTGGCGGTGAAAATATCTATCCAAAGGAAATAGAGGAGTTTATATATAATCATCCAAAGGTAAAGGATGTTCAGGTAATTGGTGTGCCTGACAAGCAGTATGGCGAAGAAATCATGGCATGTGTAATTCTTAAAGAAGGCGAGGAATCATCAGAAGAAGAGATAAAGACCTTTGTTCTTGAACATATGGCAAAGCATAAGGTTCCTAAATACGTTGACTTTATAACAGAATTCCCTATGAATGCCGCTGGAAAAATTCTCAAATACAAAATGAGAGAAAATGCAGTTGAAAAACTCAATCTCCAGGATGCCAGCAAAATAGTAACAGCATAAAAAAAGAGATACCATGAAGCATTTTTTTGCCTCATGGTATCAACGTGCTTATAATCGTAATATAAAAATCATTAATCTGAAGGTCAGAGGCGCGACCAGAAAGCCCGGTCGACTCGTGCTGAGACGAAATCCCTGCTAAGTCCACTATTGCTTAACAGCAACAGATTTCCTTATGATAACAGCCTGCTTTTCAAGCTGATTATAAATATATTCAAATCTTTCGGAATTATAAAGCATCAGTCCTTCAAGAGGATCTGCAGCTGTGACTGTTCCTTCGTTTTTATCATACCCGGTAAGAAGCATACAATGCTCATTATCGTACCAATACACATCAGTTCCGTCAGCCGCAGTATAACAGTAGTTTTTGTATACATTCATAAGACTCATGCTGCACCATATAACTACAGGAATATCATTTGCTATGTATTCATAGAGGTCCTCAAAGTCTGTTCCGCTTATATTTTCAACAAGATATTTATAACCGTCCTGCTGTGTATCAAGATATTTCTGAGCCGCTCTTACTATTACCGGTGAAAAGCACCCATATCCTCCGTCCCATCTCGGGTCCCCGATAAAAGCATCATTAAAGCCTACGGTGCACATATAATCTTTTTCAAGATAATTATCCGCAAGATCTGTTTTGCTTACATCGAATCCTAAATGATTAAGAAGCATAGTCAGGGACGTTATTTCACATCCTGTCGGAAGCTCCGGATTCTGATAGATATAATCAACATCAATTGAATATGAATCAGGCAGTATAAATGGTGCAGATGTTTCATAAGCAGTTTCCTGCGGAATTTCAATATAATCTGTATTTGTCTGATAAGAAGAGCTTTCGTATATAATAATATCTGAAATTTCTGAAGACTGACTGTTACTGTTATTGTTACTATTAGCGTTGCTGCAAGAATACAATGATATTGTAAATAATATTAACATTAAAGTAAGATAGAATCTTTTCATTAAAATGCTCCTTAAAATCATATTAAAATATATTATACTAGAATATTATTGATTTTACAATGGATAAAAAAGTCATTAAACAGTGCTGTATATTAATAATATGATAAAGTTGATTTTTATAATAAGAAAAATAATTTAAATAAATTTTATTCAGGCGTTTTTACGTATTTTACGAAATTGATAGGAGATGGTTACTATGAAATTTACAAAGATGCATGGTATAGGAAACGATTATATCTATGTTAATTGTTTTGAGGAAAATGTTGATGATCCGGAAAAAATATCAAAGCTTGTAAGTGACAGAAGATTTGGTATCGGAGGTGACGGACTAATTCTTATTATGCCGTCAGAAAAGGCAGACTTCAGAATGAGAATGTTCAATGCTGATGGTTCAGAGGGTGCAATGTGCGGAAACGGTACAAGGTGTATAGGTAAATATGTATATGACCGTGGTCTGACAGATAAAAAGGAAATAACACTTGAAACCAGATCAGGAATTAAAAAATTATCACTATTCACAGATGAAAGCGGTCTTGTCAGTCATGTAAATGTAGATATGGGAAAGGCAATTATTAAGCCTTCTGATATACCTGTTATTGCAGATGGTGACACATTTATAAACAGACCAGTCAGTGTGAATGGTTCCGTATATAATATAACATGTGTATCAATGGGGAATCCTCATGCTGTAATTTTTCAGTCAGATATTGATAAAACAGATCTTGAAAAAACAGGACCTTATATTGAAAATCATGAGATGTTTCCTGACAGAACAAATACTGAATTTATAGAAGTAATAAATAATAAGCATTTAAAAATGCGTGTCTGGGAGCGTGGAAGCGGTGAAACCCTTGCATGCGGAACAGGTGCATGTGCTTCTGTAGTAGCAGCAGTTTTAAACGGCTATTGCAGCTATGACGATCAGATTACTGTCACATTAAGAGGCGGAGATTTAAATATAAAATACTGTGCTGACGGTACAGTATTTATGAAGGGTCCTGCAACTATTGTATTTGACGGTGAGATAAATCTAGAAAATTTTAAGGAGTATTAAAAATGGCAAAAATCAATAGTAATTTTTCAAACTTAATCCCAAGCTATCTGTTTGCAGAAATAGCTAAGAGAATATCAGCATACAAGGCTGAAAATCCTGATAAAGAAATAATAAGGCTGGGTATAGGCGATGTTACACTTCCGCTTGCACCTGTTGTAGTTGAGGCAATGAAAAAGGGCTGTGACGAGCTCGCTGTAAAGGAAACATTCAAGGGATATCCTGATTATGAGGGATATCAGTTTGTCCGTCAGGCAGTTTCGGATTATTATAAGAGCTTTGGTGTTGAGGTTTCAGCAGATGAAATACTTATTAACGATGGTGCTAAAAGTGATGCAGGAAATCTGACTGATATTTTTTCACAGGACAATATAGTACTTGTAACAGACCCTGTTTATCCGGTTTATGTTGATACAAATATTATGGGCGGAAGAAAGATAATTTACGCAGACAGCAATGAAGAAAACGGATTCTGCGCTATGCCTGATAAAAATGTTCATGCAGATCTTATTTATCTGTGCTCACCGAACAATCCGACAGGTGCATGCTATACTACAGACCAGCTTAAAGAATGGGTGGATTATGCAATTGCAAATAATGCAGTTATTTTCTATGATTCTGCATATGAAGCATTTATCACTCAGGATGATATTCCAAGGAGTATTTTCGCAATCGAAGGTGCAAGAAAATGTGCTATAGAAATGTGCTCACTTTCAAAGACAGCAGGCTTTACAGGAACAAGATGCGGTTATACTGTTATTCCTAAGGAGCTTGAGATGGAAGGAACAAATATCTATAAAATGTGGTACAGACGTGAATCTACAAAATTCAACGGCGTTTCATATCCTGTACAGTGTGCAGCTGCAGCAGTATTTTCAGAGGAAGGCTTAAAGCAGATAAAAGAAAACCTTACTTATTATCAGGAAAATGCAAAAATTATTGCTTCAACAATGAGCGAACTCGGCATAAAATATACAGGCGGAATAAACTCACCATACGTATGGTTCAAATGCCCTGGAAATATGCAAAGCTGGGATTTCTTCGATTACATGCTTTCAAATATAAACGTTGCCGGCACCCCTGGCGAAGGCTTCGGCGAAAACGGCAAAGGCTGGTTCAGACTTACCGCTTTCGGTGACAGAGACAATACAATCGAAGCAATGAACAGATTCAGAAAGCTCGTTGAAAATTTAAAATAATACAGCTAAGAAGGAAATCTATGAATAATAATTTAAAAAGGGTTGCTGCAATTCACGATATATCATGTATGGGAAAATGCTCCCTTACGGTTGCTCTCCCTGTAATATCAGCAGCAGGAATAGAAGTAAGTGTTATTCCTACAGCAGTTCTTTCAACTCATACAGGAGGCTTTGATGGATTCACATACAGAGACCTTACTGACGATATTTTACCTGTTGCAGCTCACTGGAAAACACTCGGAGTAAAATTCGACGCTTTTTATACGGGATTTCTTGGTTCGTTTACACAGATAGAAATGGTATCAGAGATATTTGATATGTTAAAAAGCGATGATACTCTTATAGTTGTTGATCCTGTAATGGCTGACAACGGAAAGCTTTATACTATATTTGACGAAAGTTTTCCGTCTGAAATGAAAAAGCTCTGTAGCAAAGCAGACCTTATTGTTCCTAACATTACAGAGGCAGTATTTATGCTTGAAGAGCCGTATACTGAAGGCCCATACACAGAAGAATATATTTCGCAGATGCTTAAAAAGCTGTCAGATCTGGGACCTGAAAAGGTTGTACTGACAGGTGTTTGTTTTGATGATAAAAAGATCGGTGCCGCATGCTATGACAGAAAAACAGGTACAGTCGCATATGCACTTGAAGACAGCATAGACGGATATTACCACGGTACAGGTGATGTATTTGCAAGTGCTCTCGTTTCAGGCGTCATGAACGGCCTTTCCCTTGCTTCAGCCTCAGAGGTTGCAGCAAGCTTTACAGTCAAAAGCATACTAAGAACAAAAGAGGCAAAAACCGATTTACGTTTCGGCGTAAATTTCGAAGCCGGCCTCTGCAGTCTGTATGAGGAAATACAGAGTAAATTAAATAAAATTTAGTGTCCGAACAGCAACTTACATTAAAGCGTTAACAATGCAAACATAAGAATTTGCACTGTTAGCGCTTTTTTAATTATCATAAATATACCCCGTAACTATTCAGCCATATGTGTAAGTTATGGATATATCCGAAGGTCCAGGGTGGTCGGAAAGCCCGGTCGATTCCGCAGAATCGAAATCTCTGCATTTCAACCAAACCACAAACTGAGATATATAAGCGAAGGTCCAGGGCTACCGCAAAGCCAGGTCGCATCCGCAGATGCGAAACCCCTGCCCCTCATATGAGCTGAATAATAACAAACTCTACGGATAGTTTATTGATTACTTTCCGATGATGGTGTATTATATTACTAAGGAAGATTTAATTATGTTTTACACAGAGGGGTAATAAATATGGATTGCATAAAAGGAGGAAAACTAATCTCAGAACTCAGAAAAGAAAGTAAAATGACTCAGAAACAGCTTGCAGAGATAATGAATATAAGTGACAAAACAATCTCAAAATGGGAACGAGGGCTTGGATGCCCTGATGTTTCGCTGCTGCATGAGTTATCGGATATTTTAAAAGTAAATATAGAAAAAATAGTATCAGGAGATCTTGAATCAAATTATACAAATGGAGGAAATATGAAAAAGATAAAATTTTTTGTTTGTCCGCAATGCGGAAACATTATAACATCAACAAATGAAGCCGAAGTGTCGTGCTGTGGAAGAAAACTTACAGCACTTGTTGCAAAGCCACAGGATGCTGAGCACCAAATTGATGTAGAAAATATAGAAGAGGATTACTATATTACATTTAAACATGAAATGACAAAGCAGCACTATATCAGTTTTATTGCATATGTTACATGTGATAAGGTCCTTTTTGCAAAGCTTTATCCTGAACAGGGAAATGAAACACGTTTTCCAAGACTTTACGGAGGAAAATTTTATTTTGGATGTAGTAAGCACGGATTATGGGTAAGTCAGATATAAAAATAATCATGCTTTCAGCCTGAATTATTTTAGATTCTGACCGTTAATATCAAAGAGCAAAAAAGTCGTGTATTTTTTTCCTTATTGTGATATAATAATTGTATATCAAATGAAAGTGAGGAAGGAAAAATGCCACATCAGGAAAAAATAATTATCAAAGGTCTGAATCAGAATAACCTGAAAAATGTTTCGCTTAATATTTCGAAGGAAAAAATTGTTGTATTTACAGGAGTATCAGGATCGGGAAAATCAAGTATTGTATTTGATACAATAGCAGCTGAAAGTCAGCGACAAATGAATGAAACATATCCGGCATTTATAAGAAGCAGATTGCCGAAGCATAGGAAACCCAAAGCGGATCTGATTAAAAATTTATCGGCATCAGTAGTAATAGATCAGAGTTCACTTGGCGGTAACGCACGATCAACTGTCGGAACAATAAGTGAAATGTACTCGATGCTTCGTGTATTGTATTCCAGAATAGGTACCCCATACGTAGGGACAGCCTCATTTTTTTCTTTCAATAACCCTAATGGCATGTGTACTGAATGCTCAGGCCTTGGAAAAATAACAGAACTTGATATTGAATCGGTTTTTATATCTGAAGGAACATGGAATACGGGCATGACAGATATGACATTGTTTAAACCAGGCAGCTGGTTTTGGCAGCAGTATTATGATTCCGGACTTTTTGACCCTAATAAAAAGTGGAAGGATTATACTCAGAGAGAGCGTAATCTTATGTTGTACGGAGCTGAGGAAAAGGATGGCAAGCGCGTCAGTAAGCGCGTGGAGGGTTTGTATAATCACTGTTCCCGTTTGCTTTTAAAAAGAGATCTATCAGAAAAAAGTGATACACTTCAGAACAGAGCTTCAGAATTGATAAAGCAAAAGGAGTGCCCTTTCTGCCATGGGAAACGTCTTAATCCTACCGCACTTTCATGTAAAATCAACGGATATAATATTTCGGATATGTGTGACATGGAATTTTCACAGCTTCGTGAAGTATTGGTTCGGGTTAATGACTCACGGGGAAAAACAGTAGTTGATTCACTTTTAGCTTCACTTACAAGAATGATAGATATCGGACTTCCGTATCTTTTTATGAACAGAGAGACATCCTCTCTTTCAGGAGGGGAAGCTCAGCGGCTTAAACTTGTACGTTATATGGGTAGTTCACTTACAGGAATGATATACATATTTGACGAGCCAAGCACCGGAATGCACCCACGTGATGTTCATCGTATGACAAAACTTCTTAAGGATCTGCGTGATAAAGGAAATACAGTCCTTGTTGTTGAACATGATAAAGATGTTATCAGTATTGCCGACGAAGTAATAGATGTAGGACCTATGGCCGGAATAAAAGGCGGTCAGATTCTGTTTCAGGGAAGCTATGAGAAGCTACTTACTTCAGGAACGCTGACAGGCGATGCAATGAATGAAAATATACAGATAAAATCAAATCCACGTATCGGAAATCAGTTTCTGCAGGTTAAAAACGCACATCTTCATAATCTTAAAAATGTATCTGTTGATATTCCTCTAAATGTACTTACTGTTGTAACCGGCGTAGCAGGTTCAGGAAAAAGTACACTTATAAGAGATGTATTTGCACATGAGTATGAAGACCGTGTTGTACTTGTAGATCAGTCTCCGGTTACAGCAACAGGCCGTTCAACCCCTGTAACATTTCTTGGATTCTTTGATGATATCCGTAAGCTTATTGCTTCTGAAAACAATGTTGAAGCTTCACTGTTTTCATTTAACAGCAAGGGTGCATGTCCTGTATGTAAGGGAAAAGGATTGATTGTGACTGAGCTTGTTTTTATGGATCCGGTTACAACAGTCTGTGAGGAATGTGAAGGAAGCAGGTACAGCAGTCAGGCATTGTCATATTGTTATCATGGCAAAAATATTGTTGATATTCTTAATATGTCAGCACAGGAAGCGGCCGACTTTTTCAAGGATAATAAGAAAATTCAGAAATATCTTAAAGCAATGATCGAGGTAGGGCTTTCATATCTTTCACTCGGACAGCCTCTTTCGACTCTTTCGGGTGGCGAACGTCAGAGGATCAAGCTTGCTAAATATCTTGATAAAAAGGGCAATATATATGTTTTGGATGAACCTACTACAGGTTTGCACGCTTCTGATATAAAGAATATCATGAAGCTGCTTGACGGTTTTGTAAAACGCGGCAATACCGTAATTATCATTGAACACAATCTTGATGTTATGAAACAGGCTGATTATATTATTGATATCGGGCCTGACGGAGGAACAGGCGGCGGAGAAATTGTATTTGCTGGAACACCTCATGAAATGATAAATGCTTCTGACACAATTACCGCAAAATATCTTAAAAGAACTCTTCTATAAAAAATTAATAATGAGACTTATGCTGCAGCATACTTACAGGCTGCAGCATTTTTTTGAAATTACTAATATTCCAAAGGTCCAGAGCGATCGGAAAGCCTGGCCGGCGCCGTTTATCTGTCAATATTCAGCCATTTGTAACTGCTTAAGTCGAAATTTTGGTTCATATTTGTAAAAATAATTGCCTCTTTAAAAGAAATATGATATAATTATTGTATTAGTTTTAAAAATATTTCACAGGGAGGTAATCCGGTTGTTTGCAAACAAAAAAATAGTAAAGCTTGTTAGTCTCAATGGAGGAATAGCTGCTACAAATGTAATAGTATTTTCAAAAGGTCTTCTTGGGCTTTCGGTTCTCAGCGGAAATGTTGTTACAGCAGCGTTAAGTATAACTACCCTTGGCATGAGTACATTGGCGTTTTTTTATGGCAATTATAAAATAATTTCGGCACCGGAAAAAATAGCTGTTTACAAAGAAGAAAATTTAATAGAAGAACATGACTATATAGGAGCGTTAAAACAGAACCTGAATAAAAAAATATTTAATGAAAATATAGAGCTTGCTATTAATCAGGTGGAACGATTAAAACAGAAAAAAGCTACTCTTACAACACTTCTTCAGCAGGAATTTTCATCTGCAGAAATGAGTTATGCAAGATTTGAACAGATTATAGTGTCAGTGACAGACCTTTTTTATGGAAATTTAAGAGGAATAATTAACAGACTTATTATTTTTGATTATAACGAATACATAAATGTTACAAACGGGAAAATAAAAGGACTTACAAATGATGCTATTAATGCGAAAATGAAAATATATGAGGAACACATTGGTTATATAAATAATAAAATAGATAATAACGAAAATATTTTATTAAAGCTTGACAGTTTATTACTTGAAGTTTCAAAGCTTGATGACAAATCAGAAAATGAAATTGAAAATCTGGATGCTATAAAGAAAATAAATGAACTTATAGAGCAGACAAAGCTTTATAAGGATTAAGGGAGAAAATCAATATGAAAAAAAACACTAAAGTAGTAGGTGCATTTGCTGGAATTGCAGTGCTTATGTTCGGCGGAATAGCAGCAGGTCTTTCCATAACAAAAAATATAGGAAAGTCCGACTCAGCAATCTCATCTGAAAAAGCAGAAAAATCTCTTGAGAAAAAAATTTCAGGAATAAATGTAAGCAACGTTGAGGCAAGAAAAGGACAGGTGGAGCTTGAAGCCACATCACTCGGAGAAGAACTTCCGGATATATCAAAATATCCTCTGAGCGTTGAAAATACGACAGATACATATATTGAAATCTTTTCATCAACTGAAAAATCAGGTGAGGAAAATGACGGATGGCTTAACGTTGTAGCTGAAGAATTTAACAGGTCGGGTATAATTGTTGATGGACAAAAGGTTTCTGTTGCGGTTCGTCCGATGGCATCGGGATTGGGAATGGACTATATTTCGTCTGGAAAATATATACCTGATTTGTACTCCCCATCAAATGAGCTATGGGGTGAAATGTTAAAGGCAAATGGTATTACAATAAATCTCGAAGAAGAAAATCTGCTCGAAAATGTTGCCGGTGTTTTGCTTTCGAAGAAGAAACATAATGAGCTTATCAGCAAGTATGGTTCGATAAATATGAAAACAATAACACAGGCGACAGCAGAAAGTGAAATATCAATGGGATACACAAATCCTTTTGCAAGTGCAACAGGTCTGAACTTCCTGATATCAACACTTCTTAATTTTGATCCAAGGGATCCGCTTAGTGATACTGCAGTTTCAGGCTTTGAAACATTCCAGTCAAATGTTCCATTTGTGGCTTATACAACCCTTCAGATGAGAGAGTCAGCAAAATCAGGCGTTCTTGACGGATTTATAATGGAATACCAGACATATATAAACTCTTCTGATCTGCGCGGAAGCTATGTTTTCACTCCGTTTGGTGTAGAGCACAACAGTCCGGTTTATTCAATAGGAAGCTTATCACCTGAGAAAAAGGAAATAACAGACGAATTTCTTGAATTCTGCGAAAAGGACGAATATCGTCAGCTTGCAGTAAACTACGGATTTGATTACCCTGATAATTATATTTCCGAAGTTCCTGCTGTTTCAGGCGACACTCTTATTCAGGCACAGCATCTGTGGAAGGAAAACAAAGACGGAGGCAAACCTATAACAGCAGTGTTTGTTGCCGATGTTTCCGGAAGTATGCTTGGTGAACCGCTCAACGAGCTTAAAAGATCACTTTTAAACGGTTCCAAATACATAAATTCCGATAATTCAGTCGGACTTGTAACATACTCAACAGACGTATATATCAATCTTCCTATTGCAAAATTTGATTTAAATCAGAGATCACTTTTTGCTGGAGCAGTAAGTGACCTTGATGCCGGCGGAAGTACAGCTACATTTGATGCAATACTTGTTGCGCTGGATATGCTTGTGAAGGAAAAAGAGCAAAATCCTGATATAAAACCTATGCTGTTTGTTTTGAGTGACGGAGAAACAAATATAGGAAACAACCTGAGTGATGTTCAGGAAATTCTTGAAGCGCTTAAGGTTCCTGTTTATACAATAGGATATAATGCAGATATTTCTGCTCTGGATAAAATTTCAAACATAAACGAAGCAGCAAGTATAAACGCAGATTCTGATGACGTTGTTTATCAGATTAAAAATTTATTTAACGCACAGATGTAAAGGAAAATTAAAGTATGGGATTCTCTATGGAAACAGCTGATGCTCAGCAAATAAAAGTTCGGGTTGCCGCAGAAATTCTGCCTACTGAACCGGAAAAATCAGAACTGTTGAATATGACTAAAATAAATACAGAAGCAATTATTAATCTTGACCTGAGCTCTCTTGAGGAACGTCACCGTATTTTAAAATCAATTGATGATTTCGGCATGGAAACGATGAAAATGTCCGCAGATAAAAACACGATTCTTCAGTCAAAATTTATGGGGATAGATAATATCTGGGGAGGAAGCAGCAGCATTATTTCCGGACTGTTATCACTTAAGACAGAAATGAAAAAGATTGATCCCGGTGATATTGATTTTGCTGCATCAGGTATCATGGGGAAAATATTCAACCCTGCAAAAGCATATTTTGAAAAATATCGCAGGGTGGACGAAAGTATTGAAAATATTATCCGCATACTTGAAAACGGAAGATCAATACTCAAAAACGATAATATCACTCTTGAAATAGAAGAAATGTCACTGAAAAAAATAACATCAAGGCTCAGCAAAGAAATTGAACTCGGAGTACAGATGAATGATGAAATAACAAACATCCTTCAGAATTCATCTTCTAACAATATTTCACAAGAAAAATTTAAATTTATTTCTGAAGAAATACTTTATCCTTTACAGCAGCGACTTCATGATCTTAATCAGCTTCTTATAGTAAATCAGCAGGGAATAGTTTCAATAGAGGCCCTGATAAAAAACAACAAAGAGCTGATAAGAGGAATTGACCGCGCAAAGACCGTAACAATAACAGCACTGAAAACAGCAGTAATTGTCGCAGGTTCAATTTACAACCAAAAGCTTGTTTTAAAAAAAATCCAGTCACTCGGTAAAATGACTGACAGTATGATGACAGGAACAGCGTCTCTGTTAAACCAGCAGGGAACAGCAATAGCACAGTCAGCAGCCAGCGCAGGCTCTGTATCAATCGAGTCACTTAAAACAGCATTTGAAGAAACATTTCAGGCACTGGACGTTATAAGCGGCTACAGAACACAGGCACTTGAAAGCATGGATACCGCAGTCCACGAATTCCAGATGCTTAAAGATGCAAATTATAAATAATTAAGTGATGCATATGTGTGAGCGAAGGTTAGAGGCGCGACCACAAAGCCCGGTCGATTCGTGCCGACCCGAAATCCCTGCTTGTAACCGTCAAATATAACGTGTCTTTTAAAAGATTTCAGATCATGATATCATAGTTTTAGAAAAAAGTAGCGAGAATCGCACGATTTTCACTACATCCAAAAATTCTAGGAAGTGATAAAATGACGGATAAACAGAGATACCAGGCAGAGCACTGGAAGCTTTTAATTGAAGACGAAACCAGAAATGAAATGAAATTAAAGGACTGGTTAAAACTTCGAGGTATAACTAAAGACGCATATTACTACTGGCTCCATAAGTTTCAGAGAGAAAATATTGATACAGCTCTTAATGAGTTACCAGCACAGATTCAGCAGATGCCTTCATTTGTGGAAATTCCAAAACCTGAAGCAGTACCTCTTCCTGAACGTGTAATCACAGAGTCGGAAGCTCATCCGGCTGCAGTAATAAGGACCAGCCAGATGCAAATCGAACTATTCTCGAATGCATCTGCAGATATGGTATGCGAGATTCCCGTGGTTTACGTTGAGTTCGGCTGATGACGCAGCGTGTTATATACAGTTCATCTGCGCCCTGTGCGAAACGGCAAAGGAGAAAAAACGCATTACAGCGACAAGACCCGAGTTCTTCGAGAATGAAAAGTTCGCCATGCGCGTGTGGCTCATCGGTTTGGGACTCTCCGGGAAAGAGCATAAAAATTGCAGGGCTTTGATGATGCGTGGACTTTCGGGGGATGCGGCGTGGAGATACTCGAAACCGGAAAAGAAATCGGTTGAGACAGAAGCCGTTGCCGCTGATGTTGACGCCCCAACTGCCGCTGGAAGTGAGGTGCAGATCGATGAATAAAATCCCGACCCGTAATGAACTGCTGGAAAAATACCCACCCGGTACAATTGTTGAGCTGACCGCGCCGCTGCATGACCCGTATGTCAAAACCCTGACTACCGGTGCAAGAGCGGAAATCAAAGGTGCGGACGATTACGGCAACCTGCTCTGCCGCTGGCACGACGGCTCGACGCTGAACATTGTTCCCGGCGATGAATTTAAGATAGTCGGCAAATTCACCGACGAAATGAGGGTTCAACTGCTCGAAATCCGCGATAGCGGTGTGACAAATATGTTCGATATCAACACGGTTCGGCGCATTGCATTTGAAAAAGGCTGGTTTGAATTGACCAATTTTCTGAAAACCTGCCGCGATATATACGCATGGTGGGTACTCAAAGGCGAATAATCCCCGGCAAATTTAATAAAGCATGGCTCCTGCTCCGGCAGGGCTGTTGCTCTCTCATAAATACAGATATATGTTCATATCATTTAAAGACCCCCTTTTTGCAAGGAGGAGTTTTGCTATGTCACAATTTTTAAGTGATGATGAAATCAAAACGATTAATGCTTTCTCTACCATTTGGCAGAAGAATTATGATTGATATGAATGGCACAAGCAATATAACTTTGAAGAAGGCGAAAAGGATGGTAATGACCCGTCTGAATATTCGGCTCTGAGCGAAGAACAGAAAACGGAACTCCGTGACTGGATTGATTACGCATTTAAATCTGCTGATGATTATATTTGTCCTGATAGCAGCTATAGCTTGAAGCACATTTTTGAGCGCGACCAAAGCAGCTTTTATATTACAAACGGTCAGTTTAAAGGTGCGATGATTCATTATGGTTTTGACCCGGTGAATCCGCGTGAAATAAACAGTTATTACCGTGTAAAAATGAACAAAGAGTTGCTGGAAAAATGAGATGAGAAGGAACCCCTGCCTATGCCGCTAAAACCACTTAAACCTTGCAAATATCCCGGCTGCCCCGCGCTTATCCGAGAAGGTAGCTATTGCCCAAAACATAAATCAATCGCCAACCGGGATTATTACCGATACAACCGTGATCCTGATTTCCGTCAGCGTAACGGACGGCAGTGGGTAAAAATCCGAAATGCGTACATAAGCAAGCATCCCTTGTGCGAAGAGTGCGAAAAAGCAGGGCGGTTGGTACCAGCCAAAGAGGTTCATCACAAAATTCCGCTGGCTTCTGGCGGCACAAACGTCGAAGAGAATCTGCAAGCACTGTGCAAACCCTGCCACTCACAACACACGCTTGAAGAAACTCGCCGCAAACTATATTAAAGGCTCCGATGCAAATCAGCGGAGTTTTTTGTTTGCACCAAACAATGCATTAGCTTTGTTTTCACTTGCAACTACTGTCTAAATGTGTTATAATTCTATTGAGTATTATGTAGACGGAGGCGGCGGCAAATAATGAAGCAAATGATGAGCTACAAAAAGCTATGGAAACTTCTGATTGATAAGGATATAAAAAAACGCGATCTGATGGAGATAACCGGTATCAGCAATTTCACCATCAGCAAGATGAACCGGGGGGCGAATATCCAGACGGATATTCTGCTGCGGAGAATGTTGGCGAGGTATATAGAGCAGTAATTCCTGCAGGTGCAAGATTATCCGATTCAAAAAACATGCTAGGTGCCGTGCGCGGTATGTTTCCGCAGGTAACAGATTTTCAGAAAAGAGAGTTCAAAAGTAGGAATCTTTCGCTGATTGAACGTGTGGGGAAAATATCACAGTTTAATGCAGAAATAATCGAGAATGAGGAATTACGCATCCGCAAATTGCAAACTCTTGAAGATTTGGAAGGTATATGTTCTGAGCTGCTTCAACAAGTGAACTTAACTATTACCGAAATCACAGAATCCAATTCAAAATCTGACTTTGATAATTATAAGAAAACAGTATGTGAATTAGGAACGCTACTTAAATATCAAGAAGTGCTTTTAACGGTATTTGGAAAAATTAGCGATTTGACCTATTTACTTAATAAAGGTGTCGCATCTGTCGAGAATAGTTATTCACTTTATGAAAGTAATAAAAAACGCTCGATGAATATTCGCAATATTCTTGTGGGATGGCACAGCAATCAAACCAAAGCATTAAATATTGATATCAACCAAAAGCGTAAATCCAAAGAAGGCTTTGATGCAGTGTTAGCAGATATTCCAGCTATCTTCGATGAAAAATGGAAGTATACAGAGCTTGCTGACGATTTTGTTCAAAAAATCACTGCTCAATCACAGAGTGAGATTTCCTTGTTACCGGAACCTGAAGCCATCTATGAAAAAGATGTTCAGGTGATTATCAAACAAGGAAGATATTATTATCTTCCGGAAGTTACAGTAAAACAGGAGGCTCATTAATGCTGTATACTGAAATGACAAAAACGGCTCTGCGGATTGCCTACGATGCCCACCACGGACAAACGGATAAAACCGGTCTTCCCTATATTTATCACCCGCTTCATCTTGCCGAACATATCGGTGACGATGAGGTTCTGATTGCAACAGCTCTATTGCATGATATTGTTGAGGATACCCCGCTGACCTTTGAGGATTTAAGCGCGACGGGTATGTCCGATGAAGTGATTGCTGCATTAAGACTTCTGACCCACGATGAGTCCGTGCCTTATATGGATTATGTTCGCAACATAAAAAATAGCGGCAGCAAAACCGCTATTGCTGTGAAGAAAGCAGACTTAATCCATAATTCCAATACCTGGCGGCTGGTTGCGCTGGATGAAAAAGCAAAGGTGCGAATAGAAAAATACAGAGCGGCTTTAGAACTGCTAGGCGCCCCGGAGGACTAATTATTATGATTCGTGAAATTGTAAGGGGCGAAGCGATATTCGCCCAAAAAGCGGAACTTGCAACGGCATCCGATTTATCGGTTGCTGAGGATTTGCTGGATACACTGAACGCCAACCGTGAAATCTGTGTGGGCATGGCGGCAAATATGATTGGTGTTAATAAACGGATTATTGTCTTTGATAGCGACGGTAAACATGAAGTGATGTTCAATCCGCAGATTATCAATCAATCGGAGCCGTACACCGCCGAGGAGGGCTGCCTTTCGCTTGCCGGAACCCGTAAAACAAAGCGGTTCAAGTCCATCAAAGTACAATATCAAAACGTCGAGTTTCAGACCCGCATCAAGACGTACAAAGGACACACCGCACAGATTATCCAGCATGAAATCGACCACTGCGACGGGATTGTTATATAGAAAATCGTCAATAGTAGCATAGCCGCGTGCTTTATGGTTCAGAGTGGTTGATGAAATACAAATTGGAAAAATATAAAAACAATAAGGAATAATACTATGACAAAAACAAACGCCATGCGTTTACTTGAAGCAGCCGAAATTACGTTCTATCCGAAAGAATACAACGTATCCGACGGCGAAGTATCCGGCACAGCCGTTGCCGCAAAGCTCGGTCAGGAGACGGAGCGGGTTTTCAAAACCCTTGTGACCGAAGGTAAAAATACCGGACTAAATGTGTTTGTTATCCCGGTTAACGCGGAACTTGACCTGAAAAAAGCCGCAACCACCGCCGGGGACAAGTATGTTGAGATGATAAAGTCCCGCGAACTTCTGCCTAAAACCGGCTATATTCACGGTGGCTGTTCGCCTGTTGGCATGAAAAAACTGTACCCGACATTCATAGACGAAACGGCACAGCTTTTTGATACCATATTTGTGAGTGGCGGCAAAATCGGCTTGCAGGTGGAAGTTGCACCTTGTGATTTACTGACGATCACAGAAGCGAAATACTGTGATTGCGTCTAGAAGTTAAAAACAGGAGGAAAAATGACTATGCCTAACAATACAATTGATTCGATTATGACCCGCTATTCCTGCCGTGCGTTCAAAGACGAATTGCCGTCTGATGAAGATTTGCAAACGATCGCGAAAGCCGCGCTCGCATCGCCCAGCGGAATGAACCGCCAGCTTTGGCGCGTTGTCGTTGTCAAAAACAAAGCACTCATCGAAGAAATGGATGCGGAGGGAATGAAAATTCTTGCTTCCTTCCCCGATCAATCCGCCTACGAGCGCATTATGAGCCGTGGCGGAAAGCTGTTCTATAACGCGCCGTGCATGATTGTCGTGCCGATTAAAGAAGCTGTTCCCAAAGGTGCGGAGCTTTTTGACTGCGGCATTATGTCCGAAAACATCGCGCTTGCAGCAACATCGCTGGGCATTGACAGCCTTATTTGCGGATTTGCGACGTTCAGCTTTGCCGGTGACAAAGGCGCATATTTTAAAAAACGGCTCAAATTTCCCGAGGGTTATGAAATCGGCATTGCCGTCCTATTAGGTTATGCGGCAAATCCCGGAGGCAAGCCTCATGAGCTTGATATGGATAAACTAAGTTTTGTGGAGTAAAGCCTATGAACCGTCAAGAATTAATCGAACACTGCCTGACATTTCCTGGCGCGTATGAGGACTACCCATTTGATGAAATTGCGGATTACAATGCAACAGCTGTCATGCGGCATAGGAACACCCAAAAATCCTTTGCGCTGATTATGCGGCATAACGGTCAGCTTTATCTCAACCTAAAGTGTGATCCGTTGGAGGCGGATTTTCTTCGTCAGGCATTCAAGGATGAAATCCCGGCGTATCACCAAAACAAGCAACACTGGAACACCATCATCATCGGTGGCGACGTGCCTGAAGAAGAAATCAAGCGGCAGATTTTGAACAGCTTTGACTTAACCAAGCCAAAGGTGAGAAGGCGAAAAAATGTTTAAAGATATTAAGTCAAGAATAACTGAACCCGAAATAGGCAAAATTGTCGCCCTTGCCGCTGGCGACGGTTCGCCGGAGGGTGTATTAAAAGAAGCCGAAAAGTATCTCTCATCGGATCATCTGCATTTTTATGGCTGGCTTGACGGCGATAAAATCCTCGGCATTTGCGGGTTTGAAATTCATGCAGAAAAGATAGAGATTCACCTTATTGCGGTGGCGGAGGAACACCATCATCAGGGTGTCGGCTCTGCGATGGTCACGGCATTGCGGAACACATATCATTTGCCGCTTGAAGCAGAGACAGATGATGACGCGGTCGGGTTTTATCGCAAGCGCGGCTTTGAAACAACAGCATTTCATCATCCTAAATGGGGTGTGACACGGCATACTTGCGTATTGAAATACCGTTGCCCGTGGGGTGACTCAGACGACGAGTTCATGCGGGAATACCACGACACCCAGTGGGGCAAGCCTTGCTTTGACGAGCGCGCCCTCTTTGAAATGTTGACACTAGAAGGCGCGCAGGCGGGGCTATCTTGGTCTTGTGTGCTGCATAAGCGTGAGAGCTACCGCTTAGCATTCGACGATTGGGATGTTGTTAAAATTGCCGACTATGGTGAGGATAAAGTTATCGAACTATTGGCGAATCCGGGCATTATCCGCAACAAGCTGAAAATCCGCTCGACTATTCAAAATGCACAGGCGGTGCTTAAACTCGGTTCGCTATCCGATTTCATCTGGAGCTATGTGGATGGCAAACCTATTGTAAACGCATGGACTGACCAGCGCGAAATGCCCACTAAAACGGAATTGTCCGACAGAATAAGCAAGGATATGAAAAAGCTGGGCTTTTTCGTTTGTGGGCAGTACGATTATATATTCCTATCTGCAAGCCATCGGCGTGGTCAATGACCATATTATGGGTTGTTCGTTTCGGGAGATTAGCGAATGAACCAGATTAAATATACTGCCGAAGAACTCGCCGAAGCCCATCGCGCAGTGCTTTCCACTCTAAAGAAGTGTGAAAAGATGGACACCAATAAACTGCCGCAAGCACAACGGACACTACTGGAACGGCGAATCTCCGCTTTGAAAATTGCGCTGAATTTGATTAGCGAAAAACTGGAGGATATCTCATGACTAACGAACACGTTTATAAAATGATTTTCGCCGATGTCTATCCCTTGCTTGTGGCGAAAGCGGAGCGCAAAGGGCGAACCAAAAATGAAGTGGACACCGTTATCTACTGGCTCACCGGCTACGATTCCGTCGGATTACAAGCACAGATTGAAAAACGCGTGGATATGCAGACATTCTACACCGAAGCCCCGCAGATAAACACGAATGTAAGCAAAATCACCGGCGTTATTTGCGGCTGCCGCGTGGAAGAAATCACCGACCCGATTTATCAAAAAGTCCGCTGGCTTGATAAACTGGTGGATGAACTGGCTAAGGGTAAGGCGATGGAGAAAATTTTGAGAAAATAAAGGAGCACCTCTATTGCAATACTTATTCATCTACCTTAGTATCTTCAGCGTGATTGCAATGATTATCACCCTGCACGATAAACGTGCCGCAAAAAAACGGCATTGGCGTCTCAAAGAACGCACCCTGCTGCTTGTGTCCGCCTCGGGCGGCTCAATTGCCATGCTGCTGACTATGCTTGCCGTTCGGCACAAAACCAAACACCCCAAATTTATGGGGGGCATTCCGGTGATGGTTGTTTTACAAATTGCGGCGGTGCTTAGGATTTTACATTGGAGTGGTATGTTTTGAGAGATTACAAACTGACTCGCAGCAGCCACAAAACCATCTCGCTGTATGTGCGTGATGAGCAGCTGACGCTGTTTGATTTGTAAGGATAAATCATGCACAAATATGAAAAAGCAGAAAGGACGTCACATGATGAAGTTAAATCATATCACATTAAATATTAAGAGCATGGAGGCGTCGCTGAAGTTTTACAATAAACTGCTGAGGCTGCCCATTCAACATCGTTTTACCCCCTACCCCGGAACAGAGATTGTATTTCTGGGCGACGAAGGAATGGCAGTTGAGCTTATCTGCCGTGAGGAGCAGCACAACGTTTCTTTCGGCGAAGATATTTCCATCGGGTTTGCCGTCGAATCGCTGGAAGCTATACGCGCATTGCTGAGCGAAAACGGAATTGCCTGTGGGGAAACGATTACCGCTGGACTGCAAACGCGGTTTTTCTTTGTTAAAGATCCAGACGGAGTAAACGTGCAATTCATTGAACAAGGAAAGCCAACTTGAGTGATAAAAAAGAGAGGATTTTGTATGGCTGATCATTCCTTCTTCAAATCCGTCTACGCCGCCGTGCGGCAAATCCCCGAAGGCAAGGTGGCGACCTACGGCGATATTGCGGCGGCAATCGGCTCTCCAAGGGCGTCACGGTCGGTCGGCTGGGCGTTGCACGTCAACCCGGAGCCGGTTATTACGCCGTGCCACCGCGTAGTAAATCGATTCGGTAAACTTTCCGAGAGCTTCGGCTTCGGAGGTATAGAAGAACAACAGCGGCTGCTTAAACTTGAGGGTGTTGAAGTGGTTGACGGTATCGTTGACCTAAAAAAATACAGATATACGGGAGTATGGGATTATGTGGAAATGTGAAAAATGCGGACGGGCGTTCAAAAACATAGAACAGAGCCATTATTGCGGTAAAATTGACAGTATTGACGCATATATTGCCGACCAGCCGGAGGAGGTACGCCCATTGCTACAGCAAATCCGCGAAACAATCCGTGCCGCCGCACCGGAAGCAACCGAAAAAATCTCGTATCAGATGCCGACCTTTTGGCAGGCAAAGGTTGCCCCCCGGGGCGAAAACCTGATTCACTTTGCCGTGTTCAAAAAGCATATCGGGATTTACCCCGGAGGTGATGCGACGGCTGCATTTGCAGAGCGACTTACAGACTACAAAACCAGCAAGGGTGCGATTCAGCTGCCGCTGGGCAAGCCAATTGATTTTGTACTGATTACCGATATTGTAAAGTGGAGGCTTGAACAGAAATGACCGTAACCATTAAAAACAACATCGCCATCGTCCGCAGTGACGAGGTTATTATCGTCGACGGACAGTCTGCGCTGGACTTCATTGCCACAGTTGGTTATGAGCATAATGTGCATAAAATTGCCGTCAACAAAGCCGCTGTCACCGAGGACTTTTTCAAGCTTTCCACGGGGCTTGCTGGCGATATCGTTCAGAAATTCGTCAATTACAATATACAGTTTGCCATCATCGGTGATTTTTCCGGGTATATAAGCAAGCCTCTTCACGATTATATTTACGAATGCAATCAGGGCAACCATCTAAATTTTGTTGCTACTGAAGAAGAAGCAATCACGCGATTGAGCGTATGACCGCTGACTTGCAAGATGAAATAAACTCTCAACAGGACGACTTTGTTAATAATAACCTCTGATATCCCGCTTCAGCGGGATTTTTTATTGCCCGGCAAGCTCTGTCCCATTTAAAATTTTAAGAATGCGGAATAGGGCAATTTGTGTCGGGAATATAGTTTTGTACATCTGTGTGCTGTTTTTTCCACATCCATCATTTCCCGACGGCAAGTGTTTTGACTTTTGGCAGACACAGAGCGAACATATAACTGCGTAGCTATCGGAGGGGATTTTATGACCGGCGAACAGAAACAAAGAATTTACATATTGCGAAAACAGAAAAAGAGCTTTGCGGAAATATCTGGAATCATCGGCATTCCGCGTAATACCATAAAGACATTCTGCTGGCGTTCGGGAATGACTGATGCTGACTTGGAAAATGGTTTTCAAAACAAAGGCTTCCGTGACTTTTGCAAAAATTGCGGTAAAGAACTTGAACAGAAATCGAAGTCCCGACCAAAAGTGTATTGCTCGGATCAATGCCGCCGCAAATGGTGGAACGAAAACCATGACAAATTACGAAAAACCCCGGAGAATTTTCTCAAATGCATCATTTGCGGGGCGACCTTCCACGCCTATCCCAGCTAAAAGCGAAAATACTGCAGCCACCAGTGCTACATTACAGCCCGCTACGGCAACGAAGGAGGCGAAGAAAGTTGACCAGAGAAGAACTTTTCGCAGCCCAGTTCAATTTTTGCGCCGTCCTGTGGGTAGCCGGTTCACTTTATGCTGATGGCTTAATTTCAAAATCCGAGTACCATCAGATTAAGAAAATGTTTATCAAACACTATGACCCTCCGGTGAAGCTGGAAGGCGTGGAACCGGTGAAAAGGTGAGTGTTTTCATTCATTTTATATTTAGAGAGAGCAGTAACTGAAAGGTGGGTACCTATGCGAATCAGTAAAATTGAAGCGAAAGAGCAAGCCAAAGAGGGCAAAAAGCGCGTTGCCGCCTATACCCGTGTGTCCGACGGCAAAGACGCAATGCTGCATTCCCTGTCGGCGCAGATTATCTATTACAGCGAATATATCCAGCGAAACCTAGACTGGATATTCGTTTCGGTCTATGCGGATGAATACACGCCTTATGGACAAAACCCCAAAAGCCCTTGAATAGCCGATTTGCTCGGCTATTCAAGGGCTTTTTATTTTAATTCACATCCACATTTACCGCAAAATTGAGAACCGGAAACGACGGGCAGGCCACATTTAGGACAAAACTTCATCTGAGGAACGCTC
>JAEWXO010000040.1 GCA_023458875.1 Bacillota bacterium
TAGAATTTAAAAATATTCTCTCTGCAGCCATTTTATTCACCTCATATTTATCTTTCTTAATTATTCAAATGTAATACTGCTTGTTGCACTCTTTACGTCCTCAGCCTGACTGTCATATGCATCTGCAGCCTTTATAAGCTGTGAACTGTATTCGTTCATAAGGTCGAAAAGCTGTTCAAACTTTGGCTTTACTCCTGATGCTACTGACTGAAATTCCTTTGAGCCTGTGCCGTCCCATATTGGAGGAAGGTCACCCTCAATAACACCGTAAAGTGCACTGAATTCCTTGTAAAAATCTGTTGCTGTGTTTGTGATGTCACTTGCTATTTTTCTAAGGGAATCTGTACCCTCATTAAGCGATCTGGTATTTGCTGCCATAACTTTTACCTCCGTATAATAATTTAATTTATTTTTCTTTTTGATTTGTTTTACCCTGTGACTATATTATAGCATATCGGATTTTTTTCAGGTAAAAAAACAGTCTTTATTAATATTTTAGTTATTTTAGAAAAATAAACAGCCCTTAATCAACGAAAAATCGGGCTCATAAAAAAATTCTGCTGAATTTCACCCACCCATATGCTGAAAATCACCACACTGAATGCTGAATCCTACCACACTTTTTTACTTTAATATCATGTATTCTGGAAAAATGAGCAGACTGCAATAAAAGCCTGCTCATTTCCCATTCTATCGTATTAGGAATCTATCTTTTAATTGTCACCTGATCTTATCGGTAAAAGAACTATTACTTTCTGACATTTATAGCACAAAACTGACTATATATTTTGTCTTTTGATTTAACAGTAAGAATCGCTGATCCGGAACCAATACCTGTTACTGTGCCATTTTTTACTGTTGCAACTGAACTTTTATCTACAGACCATTTAAAATCAGAAGCGGTGTATCCTTCCGGATAACTTTCAATTTTAACAAGCTGTGACTCACCTGCAGCCAAACTGATGTATGTAGTATTCAATGAAACAGAACCTGCTGCTGATGTATATGCCTGAGTTACTTCCTCAAGTTCTTCTTCTATAGCATCTTTAAGCATATAACCTGAGTTGCCCAAAATATAAGGAGCTGCCTTGTGTTCACTACCATCATTCTTTCCCAGTTTTTTCTTGGCATCAGTAAGTGCTTCCTGAGCTGTTCTGTGGCCGGCCTTGAAAAAGAAGAACGTTTTCTTTTCTTTAGCAAGATTTTTAGAGAATTCATAAATCATATTGGAATTATATTTTGTATAAATAGTTTCCGAGTTTACAATTACAGTGTTGCAGCCTTTATTTATAAAACTTGAAGCAAGAGCTGCATCTTTACCACTAAGGCAACAACCTATATATATCAGAGAGCCTGACATATCGCCAACGTAAGCATCTACAAATTTATATGTAAATGCAGCATGACCGCCGCTGACCATTATCACCCTGTCTTCAACAAGATCAGCATTTGAACAACTGCTGGCATTGTCTCCTGTTACAATAAATGAATGTAACTCTCCTGAAAATCCCCCGTGACCATGCCACAAAATAATCTGATTTGAAGCAAAATTTTTGACAGTATTTAAAGTTACAGCACCGTCATCAAGATTTTTATCAAAACTTATGTGGTCAAATTCTTCATCAATTACCTCAGCACCTTTATCAGGATACTGCATATATTTGATTAAGCTTGGTTTATATCCGGATTTGCATGGCTGGCAAGTAGTTATACTGATATCCTGTACTTTACCTGCCTGGTCAACTCCTTCAACCTGATTTTCATAAACATATGTAATTCCACTGTTAAGCTTTACAACTACATTATTGTAGTTTTTATTAACACTATAACTTACTACTTCTCCCTGATTGAACATTTCTTCTACAATTGACCCAACTTTATCTAAAGCAGCATCGCTATTCTCAGATGATATATTTCCCTCTGAATCAGCAAATTCTGATACAGCTGCTTTTAAATCGTTGTCTAATTTGTCTGATTCTTCAAAATCCGATTCATTTATATCATCGAAAAATCTGATATCCACTGGATCAGTTTCAAAATCATTAATTTTTATTGTGTATTTTTCAGATGATTCGGAATTAACTTCAGGATAATATCTGCATGCGTATATTCCGTCTCCCGCTACTTTATCACCGTTGGTTCCGTCATCGTATAAATCAGAAACTTTATTTTTGTTTTCATCATATAAACCGACATCGCTATCTGAAGCCATGTCTTCTTCATTTAATGCAGTTTCAAATAATACCCCATCACTCTCGCTGATGCTTTTGTACATACTGTCAACTGCTATACCGTGTTCCTGAACATCTGACACCGGATATAATTCAGACATCTGACCTGATGTTTTATCATTTGAAGAACCATTGAAAAAGCTTCCTGCATCACACCCAGTCATCCCTAAAATCGCAAATGATGATAAAACCGCTAATAACTTTCTTATTTTCAAATTATTAATCCCTTTCTTTTCTAAGTATCTTTTAATTTTTGATTACTATTTTTCACCTAAAGATTTCAAGTAAGATTGTATATGTATTCAAAGCTCTGTGTTGTTCAGGGCTCTGCTTTTAACAAGCAGAATAAGATTCGAGGAATCGCTTCCGTTCAGTCGGAGATTGTACTCCGACTGAACGGAAAGATAGAACCCATAGCCCTTTTGAGGCGGGGGATATCCTTTGTGTTGTTATATTGTACGTCTGAGATTTGAAGCATTTCCTCTTAAAGCCTCGTCAAGTACGTCTCTTGCTTCTGCAACATTTGTTCTCAGATGTGAAACTACCTTTTCATTGTATCTGTGGAACTTTTCAAATGAAG
>JAEWXO010000041.1 GCA_023458875.1 Bacillota bacterium
ATATGAATGAGTATGAGGTTGAGCGTGGTGATTCTTTTGCTGGTGAAAAAACAAAAACACAGGTTCTGAAGCATGCTGAAACAAGCAAAATCAAATATGATATAATTGGAAAAATTGCTGAAGGAACGACACTTACAAGAAAAACTACAGCGTCTATTTTAAAGGGCATCAATATCGAAAAGCTTAATATGTTTAAAAATAATCCCGAAGAATTTATTTCAAAGGTTATTAAACTTATTAAGGAACAGAAAGCCACAATGATTGTGGAACATATTTCTTATGATAGAATTGATGGTGAGTATAAAAACGATATATTTACAGCTCAAAAGGGTCCGGAGTCTTATGGTAAAGCTTTTCATGCTAAAAGAGCAATTCAGGATTTCGTATTTACTGATGGTACAGCCGAACAAAGCATAGAACGTCGTTTTGTTCAGGAACTTGATATTGCAGAAGAAGTATGTGTTTACGCAAAGCTTCCAAAAGGATTTGCAATACCTACTCCGGTAGGCAATTATTCTCCTGACTGGGCTATTGCATTTAATGAAGGTTCTGTTAAGCATATTTTCTTCATTGCTGAAACAAAAGGAACTATGGAAAGTTTAAATTTACGTCCTATTGAACAAGCAAAAATATCTTGTGCAAAAAAACTGTTTAATGATATATCTACAAGTAAAGTACGGTATCATGATGTTGACAGTTATCAGAGCTTACTCAATATCGTGATGAAATAAAAAAGTATATTGACTAACTGGAAAAATACAATAGAATAAAGATAAATTATATTTGTATCTCAAACTTAGCAGAATGAATCCCACAGAACGGATGACTCCGTTCCCTATAGGGTTACACGAAATGTAGGGAACGCATTTATGCGTTCCGTTATGCTACGTGGTTTGCCGATTAAAAGCTGTTTTATATTTTGAGAACTATTGAATTTTCAAGATGTACAATTATTTTTTATGTGCGAAGTTTAAATTCGTATCTTAATAATCAAATGCAGGTTATCCCTTAATAAATTCAGAAAGCAGGTAAACCTATGAAAATTGTAATAGTAAACGGAAGCCCGCGTAAGGGCAACACAGTGGCAGCAATAAACGCATTTGCTTCAGGTGCAGACAAGCATGAAATTGAAATCATTAATGCAGACAAGCTTAACATCAGCAGCTGCAAAGGCTGTGATGCATGTCAGTGTTATAAGGGCTGTGTTGCAAATGATGACACAAATCCAACAATCGATAAGATTGCATCAGCTGATATGATAGTGTTTGCAACACCTGTATACTGGTGGGGCGTTACAGCGCAGCTCAAACTTGTAATCGACAAATGCTACTGCAGAGGTGCAAACCTTAAAGGTAAGAAGGTCGGCGTAATTGCCATCGGGGGTTCACCGACAACGAATGTTCAGTATGAACTTATCAGAAAGCAGTTTGAATGTATAAAGGATTATCTCGGCTGGGATATTGTATTCAGCAAGTCATACTACGCAACAGACATAGATGAGCTTGCAGGTAATACAGCTGCAATTGAAGAACTTAAGGCTGCAGGGGCAGAATTATAACAACACAGAGCTTTGAATTAACAGTAATGAATCAGGAGGAAAAAAATTATGGAATACAAGTGGGATAATAGTTTTAAATTCGGCAGTCTTAATACATACTTCGAAGTTCATGTAGCCGGAATGGAAGGCGAGTGCTTTGATTACAGTATTTATTTTGAAGACGGTGCAGATGAAGAAAAGGTAAAAGAAGTAAGTAAGGCAATAAATGAGTGGGCATCACAGTATGATGAGGATGATTATCTTGGATACATTGACGCTAAACTTGATGAAGAAAAGGTATTTGTTTACCTTGACCTCGGAAGCATTGAAGATTGTGACAGATCAATCTATGGTATCGTGGAAGCACTTAAAAATGTTAAAGGCATAAAATCAGTAATAGTAAATGAGAGTTTAGCCGGTCTTGATGACTTTGATTATGACATGGATGATATGTGAAATACAGATATATAATAATTAACACGGAGTTTCAAGGTTTATTTTAGACTGCGATGATAATCAGAGTCTTATTTGAAAGAGATCTGTCAGGGGATGACAGGTCTTTTTCTTTTTTTATCCCCATCCATAAAATTATGGTTGAAAGAGCCATGTTAACATGCTATAATTATAGTAGATATTTTTTTAAAAATTACAATTTCGAAAGGACAAAATACTTATGTTGACTGATATCGAAATAGCCCAGGAAGCAAAGATGAAAAAAATAACCGATATAGCAGACAAACTTGGCATAGAAGCCGATGATCTGGAGCAGTACGGACAGTATAAAGCAAAGCTTTCGGAAAACCTCTATAAAAAGCTTGAAAAAAATAAGGACGGTAAGCTTATTCTTGTTACGGCAATAAATCCTACTCCTGCAGGAGAAGGAAAAACCACAGTCAGTGTCGGACTTACACAGGCAATGGCGAGAATAGGAAAAAAAGCAATGCTTGCACTCAGGGAACCTTCACTGGGACCTGTCTTCGGAATCAAGGGCGGAGCGGCAGGCGGCGGATATTCGCAGGTAGTTCCGATGGAGGATATAAACCTTCATTTTACAGGTGATATGCATGCTATTACAGCAGCAAACAATCTTATCTGTGCAATGCTTGACAATCACATTCAGCAGGGAAATGAACTTCAGATTGACCAGAGAAGAGTTGTTTTCAAACGCTGCCTTGATATGAACGACAGGGCACTCCGGAATACAATAATAGGACTCGGCGGAAAGATAAACGGAGTACCGCGTGAGGACGGATTTCAGATAACAGTTGCGTCTGAGGTTATGGCGATACTCTGTCTTGCCTCAGATCTTAATGACCTTAAAGAAAGAATAGGAAATATACTTGTTGCATACAATACAAGCGGTGAGCCGGTGTATGCCCGTCAGCTCGGAGTTCATGGGGCAGTTACGGCACTTATGAAGGATGCCCTGAAGCCGAACCTCGTACAGACACTTGAAAACAATCCTGTTTTTATCCATGGCGGTCCGTTTGCGAATATTGCGCACGGATGCAATTCAGTAAGGGCTACAAAGCTTGCACTGAAGCTGGGGGATTACTGCATTACAGAGGCAGGCTTCGGTTCTGACCTTGGTGCAGAGAAATTTTTTGATATCAAATGCCGTTTTGCAGGACTTAAGCCTTCATGTGTTGTGCTTGTTGCCACAATAAGAGCACTCAAATATAACGGCGGTGTTCCTAAGGCAGAGCTTACTTCTGAAAATACAGATGCACTTAAAAAAGGAATTATAAACCTTCAGACACATATTGAAAACATGCACAAATTCGGACTTCCTGTTGTAGTCGCAATTAACAGATTCCATACAGATACAGATGCCGAAATATCAATAGTCAAAGAACTATGCCAGAAGCTGGATGTAGAAGTATCACTTACCGAAATATTTGCAAAGGGCGGCGAAGGCGGTACAGACCTTGCACAGAAGGTATGCCTGACTATTGAAAAATGTGAGCAGAGCGGCAAAACAAATTTCAGGCCTCTGTATGACGAAAAGCTTCCTATAAAGGAAAAGCTTCAGATACTTGCAAAGGAAATCTACAGAGCAGACGGAGTTGTTTATACAGCACAGGCTGAAAAGGCAATAAAAGAAGCTGAAAGACTTGGCTTTGACAATATTCCTGTATGTGTTGCAAAGACTCAGTATTCACTCTCGGATGACCCGGGACTTCTCGGAAAACCTGAAAACTTTAAAATAACAGTAAGGGACGTTAAAATATCTGCAGGTGCAGGCTTCGTTGTTGCATACACCGGTGACATTATGACAATGCCGGGACTTCCTAAGCAGCCTGCGGCACTTAAGATAGACTGTGATAATGACGGAAATATTTCAGGATTGTTCTGATATTTAAACTGATTAAAGGAAAAAACAATGAATAAAGTTATTACAAATTCACCTGAGGAGACAATAGCATTTGCCCGGAAAATAGGTGCACTGCTTCATAAGGGCGATGTTATTGCATACAGGGGAGGACTTGGCGCAGGAAAGACGACATTTACACGCGGGCTTGCAATGGGCGCAGGACTTGAGGATGAGGTGACATCTCCGACATTTGCTCTTATAAATGAGTACAGAGGCGCGGTTACCATTTATCATTTTGATATGTACCGTATAGAAAGCATGGCAGATCTTGAAACAACAGGCTTTTTTGATTATCCGCTGGAGGAGAGCATTTTTGCAATAGAATGGTCTGAAAATATTGAAGAGGCGCTTCCTGAAAATACTATACATATAGATATCAGACGTATTGACGACGATATAAGAGAAATAACAATTCAAGGAGATGAGCGGTTTGCTGGTATTGGGAATTGATACTTCGGGAAAAAATGCCTCAGTTGCTGTATGCAGTCAGAATGAGCTGCTTGCACAGTATTTTCTGAAAACCGATAAGACACATTCGCAGGTTATTCTGCCTATGTGCAGAAAAATGCTTGACGATCTGGGCTTGTCTTTAAAGGATATTGACAGATTTGCAGTTGCAGCGGGTCCCGGTTCATATACAGGACTCAGAATAGGAATTTCAGCTGTAAAGGCGCTGGCGTTCGGACTTGAAAAGAAATGCAACGGTATTTCGACGCTTGAGGCCCTTGCATACAATTTTGCGGGAACAGACGGTTATGTATGCGCTGTAATGAAGGCAAGACTTGATATAGTTTACTGTGCAGTATTTAAGATAAGCGGTGATAAGGTATCACGCTGTACCGATGATATGATGATTTCCGGATCAGAGCTTGCAGAAAAGCTCGGAAAATTTCCGGAACATATAACAATAACAGGGGACGGAGCAGAAAAATTTATTTCTGAATTTAAAAACGAACGTTTTTCACTTTCTTCTTTTCATCTCAGGTATCAGCTTGCTTCAGGGATCTGTATGAGCGCGTTAAACAAGGAAGGGCAGACTCCGGATGAAATAAATGCTTTTTATATGCAGGTTACAAAAGCAGAAAAAGATTTGCTGGATAAGAAAATAAATTGTTGATTTTTTATAATATCTATGATATAATTTAAACATTATTTCAAATATTGACGAAGGGATTGTTGCAATTGTGATAGCTATAGGCTGTGATCATGCAGGTTATGATTTAAAAAAAGAAGTAGCAGAGTATTTACAAAAAAACAACATCGATATTATCGACTGTGGATGTGACGGTCAGTCCTGTGATTATCCTGATATAGCGGTGGCTGTATGTGAAAAAATCACATCAGGACAGGCTGAAAAGGGTATTCTTATTTGCGGAACAGGCATAGGAATGTCAATTGCTGCAAATAAAATAAACGGTATACGTGCTGCGGTTTGTTCGGAGCATTTTTCGGCAAAATATACACGACTTCACAATGACGCCAATGTTCTGTGTATGGGTGCCAGAGTAATAGGTCCGGGCATAGCTTCTGAGCTTGCTGAGCTGTTTATCAGAACAGAGTTTGAAGGCGACCGGCATAAGAGAAGAATCGATCTTATAACAAAATTGGAAAACAAATAATTTATGAGGAGGAATAATATATGAGTAACAATGTAAAGGTAATAGAACATCCGTTGATTCAACACAAAATTTCATTATTAAGAGACAAGATGACAGGTGCTAAGGAATTCAGAGAGCTTGTTTCGGAAACAGCAATGCTTATGTGCTATGAAGTAACAAGAGATCTTCCTCTTAAAGAGGTTGAAATAGCAACACCTCTTGCAATGGCAAAAACAAAGATAATCTCCGGACGTAAGCTTGCATTTATCCCTATTTTAAGAGCAGGTCAGGGAATGATCGAAGGTGTTACAGCACTTGTTCCGGCTGCTAAAATAGGCCACATAGGTACATTCCGTGAACCGGCTACAAATGAATCAATTCTATATTACTGCAAGCTCCCGGAGGATATAAGTGAGCGTGATGCAATAATAGTAGACCCAATGCTTGCTACAGGTTCTTCACTTTGTGTTGCTATTGATGAGCTTAAAAAGAAAAATGCAAAGAGCATAAAGTTCATGTGCATTATAGCATCTCCTGAGGGTATTGAAAATGTTACCAGCAAACACCCTGATGTTGAAATATACTGCGGTGTTATTGATGACCATCTGGATGAGAACAAATATATTGTTCCGGGACTCGGCGATGCAGGGGACAGAATGTTCGGAACAAAATAATTACAGTTTATCAGAGCGTCTTTTTCGCAGTCTCTTGATCAGTTTCCTGTACTTTAACTGAATGTTTTTTGCAATCCATCTGAATTTTCTGATAACGTCAGAAGGTTTTTTACCCATAATGACAGCAGCTAAGATGAGAAACGGTACAGTCGGAAATACAGGAATAAGAAGTCCTATGACGCCTATAAGTACAAATATACAGGCCAGAACGATACGAATGGTTTTGCAGAAATTTTTCATGTCAAAGCCTCCACGTTAAAAATAATATTTTTCTTATAGATATTATATCACAAATTTGCAAGCGATATAATAAAACAATAAAAATAACACGATATCATTTCTGTTAATGCAGATGGTATCGTGTTTTTGTTTTCTTAAATTATGTTAATAGTAAACCAATACGGTTAATTTATTCCGGAATTTCGACTTAAGCGGTGCCGACCAGGATTTGAGGTTGCCTGGACTTCGTTCGCATATCTGCCGCAATTTATAGTATTGCAAAATTATTTATGTCTCATATGTGGTAAGAATGCTTCGGGCAACGTCCGTTTTCGACTGACGTGTGTCCATTGCCTGCTTTTCAATGTATCTGTGTGCCTGAGGCTCGGTAAGCTTAAGGTACTGAATAAGGACACACTTTGCACGGCTTATAAGACGTGTTTCTTCAATCTTTGTCTGGAGCTTGTTGTATTCGTTCATGACGGTGAGCATTCTGGCTCTTGTTGACTGAAGGAGCTTTATTGAATGAAAGAACAGTGTTTTGTTAAGCGGCTTTGGCAGTACGCAGATGCCGTAAACACTTGATTTATCCGAAATTTCTTCTGAAATCTCCGGTTTGCAGATCAAAAGAACTCCGGCAGTTGTCTTTTCGGCTATTGTTATTGCGAGCTCTTGACCGAATTCATCACGCAGTGGAGTGCTTATTATTACTATATCAAAATCAGTGCGGTTAATAAGTCTTCTTGCTTCACTTCCGCTTTCAGAGGTAGTTATCTTATCACAGCCATAGGATTTCATAAGGTCTGAGAGCAGTGATAATGCCTGTTCAGAGCCTGAAATCAGAAGAATTTTGTCCAATAGATCCACCTACCGTTCGTTGTTGAAATGAAATTTTACTAAATATATCTGAAATACAGTTCGTCTTCAAATTTTTCTTTATCATCTGCTTTTTCATAATTTTTATGATGATTGTCAAGCTGATTTATGATGTTTTCGTATGCGGATCCGGAAAGTACATTTTTTATAAAGCCGCTTTCTGACATTATCTTTATAGCTTCACCGAGTGAACCGGGAAGCGGTTCGCCGTCATCAGGAGAATTGAATTCCTGCAATTCATACTTTTCCTTTATTCCCTCAAGGCCTGCGAGCAGAATAAGATTGAGCGCAATATAGAGGTTGCATGACGGGTCAGGGGAGCGGAGCTCTATTCGTCCGTTGCCGGTACGTGAATCAGGAATGCGTATAAGGTAGGCACGGCTTTCCTTTGCCCAGTTTACATGGGCAGGCTCAGGTACTTCACCGTTTCTGAAGTATGAATTTGTAAGGGGATTTAAAAACGCTGTTATTTCACGCATTTTCTTAAGTACGCCGGCTATAAAGTACTGACCTTCCTTTGAAATATTTCCGCCGGTTAGTTCAAAAATGTTTTTATTGTTGTGGTTTATTGAAATATTTATAAGAAGTGAGCTTCTTGGCTGATCTCTTAAAGGGTATGGCATAAATGATGCATACAGACCGTTTTGCGATGCAATTGATTTTACGGCTGTTTTAAAATTTATAAGATTGTCGGCCGCTGAAACGGCATCACTGTACTTGAATGTAATTTCATTCTGTCCGTGACCGTACAGGTGACGTGAGGTTTCAGGGTGAATATCCATTTCATCTATGGAGAGGCATATTTCACGTCTTATATTTTCTCCGTGGTCACGCGGGGCAACGTCAAGGTATCCGGCATAGTCGTTTGTTGTGTGTGTAGGGTTTCCGGACTCGTCAAGCTCAAAAAGATAAAACTGACATTCTGTTCCTATGTTGCAGGTATAGCCTTCAGAGCGCAAAAGCTCTGCTGTATTTTTCAGACTTGCTCTTGCATCGCCTTCAAACTGTGTTCCGTCAAGGTTTTTAAGGTCGCAGAAAAATCTTACTACACGTCCGGCCTTTGGTCTCCATGGCAGAACGGAGAGAGTTGATGTGTCAGGGACAAGGAAAATATCACTGTGTGTACAGTCGTTTTTTCCGTAAAATGCTGATGCATCTAGGGGGATTCCTCTTTTTAGTGCGGTTGGTAGTTCTGACGGCATAATAGCCATGTTTTTTAAATTTCCGCACAAATCTACAAATGCAAGTCGTATAAACTTTACATCGTTTTCTTTTACAAAACTGATAACATCTTTTTCAGAATAGTTCATGTGGGTTAATCTATCCTTTCATAGTGTGATAGTGGGTTTCGTCTCTGAGGAGACGAGCAGGGCTTTCCGGTCGCCCTGCACCTTCGGGATTCATAGCTGATAGGTCGGTTGTGCAGGAGTTTCGCCTCTGCGGAAGCGAGCAGGGCTTTCCGGTCGCCCCGCACCTTCGAGATTCATATTGATAGGTTGGTGGAACAGTAGGTTCATCCAGCTAAAAGCATAACTTACGTATCATCATTTTGATACAATACATAATTTATAAACTGCTGTGCTGTTCTACCGGAAAGACCACCATGTTTCATTTTCCATCGCTTAGCCTCCATAATAAGTTTATCTTCCGGCATATTTACACCTGAGCGTTTTGCAAGTTCGGTTACTATTTTAATATATTCTTTCTGCATTGGTTTTGAATAATTTATTGTTATACCAAATCTTTTTACAAGAGAAAGCTTTTCTTCCACTGTATCCGAATGATTTATATCTTGATCATTAGTTTGATCATTTCTATCCGCCCATGTTTCCTTTATTAATTGTCTACGATTAGATGTAGCGTATATCAGTATATTTTCAGGCTTAGTTTCCACACCACCTTCAATTACAGCTTTCAAAAATTTATATTCTATCTCATGTTCCTCAAAAGATAAATCGTCCATATAAATAATAAATTTATAGTTTCTACTTTTTATAGCTGAAATTATATCTGACAAACTTTTAAATTGATGCTTATATATTTCTATCATACGTAAACCTTGTTCATAAAACTGATTTACTATTGCTTTTATACTTGTTGATTTTCCTGTACCACTATCACCAAACAGCAAAACATTGTTGGCTTTTCTACCATTCACAAAAGCACTTGTGTTATCTATAAGTTCTCTTTTTTGAAGCTCATATCCAATTAAATCGTCCAGTCTGACATCATCCATATTGTTAATAGGATTAAAATCAATACTACCGTTAAAATTCTCACAGATACGAAATGCTTTATTAAGCCCAAACATTCCAAAACCAGTATTTTTATAAAACCTCGTTACAACATTATAAAAATCCAAATCATTTTTAGCCGACTCAAGCTGTTTAGAAAAATCAGGTACATTTTCACTTACATTTTTATTATACATAAACTTTCTTTTTAGTACAGCGTTATACTTAGAAATAATTGAAAAACAATAAATATTGAGTTCTTTTTCAATATCACTAAAATCATAATCAAAAATAGATCTTATTAAAGGTATTTCATTTTTAACAAGTGAAATTACTGTTCCATCACTAATTGTATTCTTTTCACAAACCATTGAGAATGGATTTTCATTTGTTATCAAAAAATAGGCAATATAATTATGCCATAAGTTATCATCAAAACCCTGTTCTGTTGCAAGTATCAGCAATTTTTTTTATCTGTTTTTTATATCCCTGACAAGTTCTATTTTATTATACTGACCACTTTCAAAAATCTCGAAAATTCTTTCAACTTGAAAAAGTATGCCATTCTCATCAATGTCACCATACATAAGCAACTGTGATATTTTATTATACATTTTGAGATTCTCCTTTAGAGTGATTTCTATAAACGCCAATATTCAGCCACACACATAACACAAAGATAAATCCTCAGAAGGTCTATAGCAAACGGAAAGCCCAGTCAGCTCCGCCAGAGTCGAGGTCCTTTGAAATTCCTTTAGTGGCGGATTAATAACATTGTTGAACCTGCAAGCAGGTTGGGGGGACTTCCGGTTGCCCTGCACCTTCGGGTTTCATAACTGATAGGGGTTGGTGGTGCAATTATTTCGCCTCTGCGGAGGCGAGCAGGGCTTGTCGGTTGGTCTGTACCTTGGGAAATAAAATTCTTTTTATAATTATACATCATTTTAAATAAACTGTAAAGAACTTTGAGTATATAAAATATATGCTGCTGTAAATATTGTTACTATTCACGCTCAATGTCATTAAGTTAGGAAACAAGCAGTTTGATAACAATAGCGTTAATCACACAGATAATGGCAGGTTACTGTTAAATCACTATTAATTTCAGTTAGCAATGTTATCGATTTAAAATCAAGGATATTGAAATCAAAAAAAGTGCAACACAATAAGACCGATAAAACCTTATTGTTAAAAAAGTATTATAAGCCAAATAATCTTATTTTTGCTTTTTTGAATTAATCAGATAAATTTAAAACAGAAGCTGACTGGTGGCCTGAATCTGTGTATTCGAGGGTACTTCCTTCTCGGATTGGCAATGTGTATTTATTAATCAGAATTTCTAAGCCATCTATTTTTCCACTGGATCTTAGATATTCAACACAATGCTTCATTGCCATAGAAAAATTAACTTGATGAGCATGTT
>JAEWXO010000042.1 GCA_023458875.1 Bacillota bacterium
TAGAATTTAAAAATATTCTCTCTGCAGCCATTTTATTCACCTCATATTTATCTTTCTTAATTATTCAAATGTAATACTGCTTGTTGCACTCTTTACGTCCTCAGCCTGACTGTCATATGCATCTGCAACCTTTATAAGCTGTGAACTGTATTCGTTCATAAGGTCGAAAAGCTGTTCAAACTTTGGCTTTGCTCCTGATGCTACTGACTGAAATTCCTTTGAGCCTGTGCCGTCCCATATCGGCAGAAGGTCACCCTCGATAACACCGTAAAGTGCACTGAATTCCTTGTAAAAATCTGTTGCTGTGTTTGTGATGTCACTTGCTATTTTTCTAAGGGAATCTGTTCCCTCATTAAGTGATCTGATATTCGCTGCCATAACTTTCTCCTCCAAATAATTATTTTACTTGTTTTTCTTTTCAGGTTTTTGTACCCTGTGACTATATTATAGCATATCGGATTTTTTTCAGGTAAAAAAACAGTCTTTATTAATATTTTAGTTATTTTAGAAAAAAGGGAAGCCCTCAAATGACATAAAAACATATGTTTAAAAAATTTCTGCTGAATTTCACCAACCAGCATGCTGAAAATCACCACACTGAATGCTGAATCCTACCACACGTTTTTTACTATATTTCTGCCTTATTCCAGTGCATATGCCTTCGAATCATATATAACAACCTTTGAATCAAGCTGTAGCTTCTTGAGCTGTTTCTCATCACATACTATTCTTCTTACTATTTTCTTTTCATCATAAAAGGCAACGTCCACATAATATGTTGTAAAAGAAGAATCACCTACATCCTTAGATTCTGAATAAAAGTATACCGCATTTCCTATTGCTATATCAGAATTTTCAGGAATCATATTTGATTTTTTTAATGAACGCATAAAACTGATTATAAAAATCAAAAAAAACACAACTGAAAGCGCAGTATTTATGGGGTTTCCTCCCTCTGAGTTTATGGAAGAAAACATTAAAACGACAGCACCTATTAAAAATACACAGCTTCCTAGAATAGCCTTAAAAAAATCCGGTTTTTCATTCTTTATAATTTCAGATAACATATTATACTCATCGGTTGTAATTTTTCTTAAATTCAATTCATCCGGCGTAATCATTTCAAATGCAATTTCTTCTTTGAAATCAAATATATTCAGCTTGTAAAATTCTGCCTTGTTCACAAACAGCTGCCTCATCATCTCTGTCGGATGTATGCAAAAATGGTCATCGCAATGATTTTTCTCCTTAAGCTCACGTGAGTAAAAAACTTTTAACACTGCCTGATCCATCTCATACCTTTTAATATCATTTTGTTTTTTTGTCAGTTCGTCCATCTTTCATATTCTCCTCTTATAAAATTTTATTACATAATCATGAGCTGTGAATGATTTTTAATTCCCAGTTCCTTTAATGTTTTATCCGGTGCAAATATTTTTCCGCTTTCATGGCTGCAAAGAACATCAAAATCACTGCCGCAGAAAAACCCTTCGGATATTTCGGCAAACATTTCTGTGAGAAGCTTAACTGCCTCGTACACATACATATTTTCCGTCAGATATACTTCATATGATCTTCCGCTGGCCGGAAGATATATCTGAGTCAGTATCTTATCCATTGTTATCACCTGCCAGTATAAATTTTACGACTGCTTTTTCATTCTGTATGATAATTCCCGTATTTTTTTCTGAGGTAATATCCAATTTGTTTTTTATATCAAAAAGGCTCTGCTTTGATACGTTTTCCCCGAGCCAGATTCCAAGCCTGTTAAACCATTCATCGTGCTCATTGTCAAGGAAAAGCACGCCTTTATCCCTGTTGCCGCGCACTATTATTCTTTCGTAGCAGCCGGCAGGCTCTTTCATTTTTTCAGGTGTATCCGTAACAATATAGCTTATGTTGTGTATCTCGCATCCGAGCATTGCCTCTATAAAACGCACCATACACATAGTGCTTACATCGGCTGTTGCTTCGAAAAGATTTATTATGATATAAACGTGTCTGAAGGAATCGGAAAGATACCATTCACCTTTTTCGTTCTTTTCAAGTGCCGCATCACGCTCAAGGTACATTTCCCTGTATTTTTCCTGCCATGCGTCCAGACCCTCTGCTCCGCTGATATATGTAAATGCTCTTTGTTCCGGAACATTTATCATGCACTTAGGATCAACAAGGATGATATCCGCACTTTCATCAGCCGACATTGTTTCCGCCAGATACAGGGAAAAATCCGACAGAAGCTTTTCTGATTCCGCTGAAACAAATGTTATATAGCTGTCTGAAAAATCAGCAGTACATATTTCGTTGCTGCCGCTCAGCGTTCCTAAAGGCACTGACGATACTCCTCCGGAGTATTTTATAAGTTCATCTGCTGTTATCTGTTCAGCACGGATTATATACTGCTTCGCACTGACAGATGATGAGGCTGACGCTTTGGAACAGAGCTTTTCTATTTTTTCGGAAGGATCACTTTCAGAAGAAGGTGCATCCTGATTTTCTTCATTGTATTCCTTATCAAGAATATCTGCTGTCTGGAATTCGTACACATGTGAGCCGTATCTTACAAGCCCTCTTCCACTGTACTCAGACGGAATTATACCGTCAGTTCTTCCGAGAACCGCAGCATAGTCAAGCCTGTCATTCATTCTGAGCATATAATTCTGACCGATATTCTGTTTTAACCTTGAATTTATATTTATTGAGGCCGAGCCAAGGACGATATAAACTCCGCACTTTATTCCCTCTCTTGAAATGTATGCAAGCTCTGATACATACTTGTCATATTCCTCATTAAAAAGAACATAGTTGTTAAGCATAAGGACAACATTCGGAAGTGTGCTTCCGGAACGTCTGCAGTACTCCTGATATTCGCCGCCATACGGAGCAAAAAGTTTATTTCTCTTAATTATCTCCTGCCTCAGCTCAGCCAGCAGTCTGATAACATCGTCATTTTCATCTGCCATGACAACATTTCCGACCTGAGGGGTCTTTTCAAATATTCTGAGATACCCGGAATCAAATTCAAGAATGTATATGTTTACTTCCTCCGCTGTATAACGGTATATAAGTGAATAAATAAGTGTAATGAAGAAGCTGTCCATACCTCCTCCCGGAGAGCTGTATATACAAAGGTTGCCTTTTTCGGAAAACGGCACTGTCATTATATGCTGCTGTCTCTCATAAAGATCATCCCACTTTCCTATTATCGGTTCAAGATTATATTTTCCTGAAGGCACGTCATATTCATTATACAGCTGTTCAAGAGAAATAAATGACGGAAGAGGGAGAAGCCATAGAGGACGTATCTGTATATTTCCTGCCATAGAAATAAGGTACTGACGCACTGCAACAAGCTCTGAGCTGACATGCTCGTTGTTGTTTTCTGTATTGTCCTTTATTTTTTTCTCGCAGAGTACTGTTCCTGTACTGTTTATAAGCTCTGCTGATTTTGCAGCCTTGTTCTGTATTCTGCCGTTCTGCGTATAATCAGCACCGCACCATGCAGACTGACCTAAACTGAACAGCTCGTTATAGCCTACCTGAAGATAAAATCTTCCTGTTGCCTGTATTTCGGCTGCATCAGGGCAGCGTATTACCGCTGTACTGTCGGATTTATCCTGAACCTTCAGACATATTTTAAAACGTGAGTTACTCCATATCTGAGGGCTGACAACGCTGTCAGGCTTCTGTGTGGCAAGTATAAGGTGAACGCCGAGGCTTCGACCTATACGTGCAGTACTTACAAGGGAGTCCATAAATTCAGGCTGCTGGGATTTAAGCTCCGCAAACTCGTCGCATACTATAAACAGATGAGGAAGTGCTTCAAAATCAGCACCGTTTCTCCTGAGCTTCTGATATTTATAAATATCCATAGTTCCTTCGCCTGATATTTTTCTTGCCTTCTTGAAAAGATTCTGACGTCTTTTGAGCTCACTTTCTATTGAAATACGTGAACGTTCGATAGTTGCACCGTCAAGATTGGTAACAGTACCTGCAAGATGAGGAAGCTTTACTGTTTTCTCAGTTATTTTTCCGTCTTCGGTTACTCTTTCCACGCTTTCAAATGCATCTGCAAGGCCGCCGCCCTTATAGTCTATTATAAGGAATGATATTTCCTCAGGGCTGTAATTAACAGCAAGGGACAATATGAATGTAATAATGGTTTCACTTTTTCCCGAACCTGTAGTACCCGCAATAAGTCCGTGAGGACCGTGAAATTTTTCATGCAGGTCTATATAGAAGCTGTCTCCTGACTGATTTACACCTATAGGAGTCTGAAGTGATTTTGAAGGATCATTTTCATACCATCTTGTAAGACAGTTAAGATGTTCAACCTTTGAAACTCCGAACATTTCAAGAAATGTAAGCATCTGCGGCAGCTTGTATCTCTCGGCATACAGATCAAGCTTAATATTTGATATACTGTCAATGAAGTCTGAAAATGTACTGTCATCTATACTGTCAGGTACAAAAATCTGTTCTGTATTTTTCTCATCCTCACTGCCGCGCTTATACATACACGCCTGGCCGTTTTCTGAAACATCAAATATAATATCGGAGTCAATATAGTTACGCATATCAAAAAGTGTAAACATACTGAACCTTATGTTTTTATAATTTTTCAGAATCAGCGAAACAGGTGTCATCTGCTCTGTCAGTTCCTTATCAGCAGTAATAAGAAGAACATACGGACGCGTACATTCCTTTTCTTCAAGTCTGTCTGATATTTCCTTTTCAAGCTGTACTGAAAGCTCCTTTACTCCCAGACTGTCAGATGCAACATATCTGAATGTATTGTTATCATTCCATACATGAGGAAGCCATCCGGCATAATCCCATTTATCAGCTTCGTTATCATTATATATAAAAATGAGTTTTAATTCATCGTAGCTGTAAAGTGATGTCAGCTGTACAACAAGTGCTTTTACAAAAGCCTCTGACTTCTCTCTGTTTCCGGTAAAGCCGCATATATATCCGTCCTTCAGTGACAGCGGAATGTTTACATTTTCAAGCTTTCTTTCCTCACTTACGAGCTGATAAAGATTATCCGTAAGCTGGTCGGTGTTTACGGTAAGCTTCTTTTCAGGATATTTAAGCCGGATCAAAGGGTCTGTATCACCCTTGCCTATACATACCGTAAGAAAATCCGAGCTTCTGATATTTTTACACCATAAATATTTGTCAGGCTTTCCGTCGGCTCCGTATGCGAGTCCGGCACATCTTACAGAAGGATAATAAATATCATTCATTATATCCGACTGATCATTTAAAATACGTTTTATTTCGGCACGTGCATTACTTATATATCCCGAATAAAGCTCCAGACGTTCCCTGTTCTTTCTTATCTCACTTTTCTTTGTAACCCTGTTAAGAACAACAGGCCACATAATAGCGGAACACATCATTGTACCCGCCATTATGATTGACGGTACCACGTATGAAAATCCCGTTCCTCTGTAATATGAGGCAAGAACAGAATACCCGGCAGTCATAACCGATCCGCTGCACATGGTAAAGGACGGCCCGAGTCTCAGAACGGCAGACTGATTTTCTTTTTTTTCCTTGTCCGGCGGTAACTCAAGCTCAAGATTCTTTTCTTCTATGTTTTTGTTCTGAAGCTTTATTGTTCTGTAAAAATACTGCTTCTGTTCTTCATCCTCAGCCGGTTTTTCTGTCAGAATTATCTCGTTTTTATCTGCCTCATAAAAAATATTGCTGTCGTATCCTGCTAAATCGTCATAAATATTTGCAGCAATAAAATCATATCCGATAATAAACTTATAGCCGAGAATAAATATTACATCCCCGGCTTTAAGTCCGGATTCTGAAATACGTTTATTGTTGAGATATGTACCGTTACGGCTGTCCTGGTCCTTAACTGACCATTCTCCGTTTCTTCTTTCGATTACCGCATGTCTTCCGGAAATATACTTACTGTTTATAAATATACTGTTGTCTTTTTTCTGACCTATGCTTATTACGGCATCGCTGTTTTTAAGAAAAAGCTTCTTATATCTGCATCTTTCCTGTACAACAGGCTCTGAAAGCACTATGCATTCTTCGCCCTCTGTTTCTGCCATAAACACATCATTATCATTTATTATATGGGTCTGTACGCTCTTGCCGTCTTCCTTGATTCTGCACTCTGCATTTGAGGATACTCTCCATGCATCCTCAGAACCCTCTATATTAAGTATTTCGGTTTTTCCGCTGTTTGTATAATATTCTATTCCGTAGCGGCCTTCCTTTTTATCCGGGAGTATTATCATGCTGACGGATTTTTTTTGTATTAACGTTATCAGAAGCACTTTAAACTGCACCTACATTCTTTTTGTTATTTGTCTTTTTCTGAATTTCAGGATAATCTATCCAGTATATTTTCACCATAAGTCCGGCAAATATGAAATAAGTAAAATTATCCAGTTCGTCATCGGTAAGAGCACTTCCGTTTGAATGACAGTATTCCCACTTGAATGTATCGGACAGTTCATTCATATCTCTTTCAAACGGTTCTATTATACGCCTTGCTATTGCTCTGTCACCTGACATTACTTCATCGTATCCCGGAAGCTCAGGGGTACATTCAAGCAGTGTCTTTACGCTTATTGTATCGGCATTTTTTTTGAAATAATTCATTTTTTTATGCTCGGATATTTTTTTCAGGAAATAATAACTGTTAGGATTACACTTGTGATTCAGATTAAAGAGCCTCATAGGGTAAGGCATTACAGGCATACTCTTAATTATTCTGAAAAAATCATCGCTGAAGCTGAAAACAATATAATTATTTTTTATACACGCCTCATTGCATATTTTTATCTCGTTGAAGCTCTGCTCACGGCTTGACGATCTGCTGAACGTAAGCTTCATATTAACTATCGTCTTAAGCTCGGAATTTACCTGTTTTCTGATTTCACGTATATTTCTGAGTCCGCACATATTCATATATTCATTCAGCGAAAGATACACCGTCTGTTCCTTTGACCCTGTTTCAGTACAGCGTATCATTACCGCATCTATCAGCCGGTGAGTTGTTGCTTTTATTCCTCTTCCCAGAGTTGAGAAATTTTCAAGACTTACACTCAGATTTCCACAGTCTATCTTTAAAATATCATTTTCGTCTGTCTTATTATTCTCAGATATTTTAAGCATTGCCAGCTTGTTTGTAGCTGTTGACTGTCTCATTATGCTGAATTTATTTATGGCTACTGAATTTATCCTCAGATCAGTTTTCAGAATATTTCCTACAGGCTGTGATTTTCCGTCTATTCCTGTATTATTTCTGTTACTGCTCATTTCTGCCCTCTGCTTCCGCCAGTATATCTATCAGAACATCAGGTGAAGTTCTGAAAATATCCATATTTTCAAGCTTCTGTCTGACAATACTTATTTTTTTGTCTGACGGGTATAAACTGTCCGTATCTATATGCCTGAATACATTATTCAGAATAACCCTTTTGTTTTCGAATTCTTCGCCCTCTCCTGCAATTTCATCGTCAAATGCCCTTCTCTGCTCATTCATTTCCTTTATCTGCTGTATCATGCTTTCATCTTCAACACAGAACACCGTAAAATCATCAATGCCCGTACTCTGTGCAATCAGTCTGCATAGTTCATTGTATGCAAGGTTTTTTCTTATACCCGGAACCATAAGTTCTTCTCTGAAATATCGTATTTTGTCATGCATTTTTTCTATATTTTCAAGACTCATCATTTCTTGAAAACAATCGATCTCAGGCTGGATAAAATAATCCTCAACCGTAAGGCATTTAGGACGGCATGGAAATTCATTTGAAATAAGCGCAAATCCCCTTTGTCTTGCAAGCTTTCCCGGAACGGGCATTTCTTTGTACTGTGTTTCAGTCATTATAATCGGCAGATTTTCTATAAGCTTTCTGGCATGCTCGACCTGCTGCGACTGTGCCATATACATAAGAAGACGGCAGCAACCGTTCTGTGCCTGTTGATTAAACGCATATGCCATGGCCTGTGCCCTCTGTATAAACATCTGAAGCTGAATATAGCATTCCAGCTTTTCGGCATCTTCAATAGTATTTATTTTCTGCATAAGACAATCCATTTTTTCCTGACTTATCAGCTTATCATTCTGCCCTTTAAACTTGAAAATATCATTTTTTATAATACATTTTCCAAGCTCGTCTCCGCTTATGTATTCCTTTTCAAGCAACTCTGCAATTGTTCTCTCCATGATGTGCCTCCTTTATTTCTTCATATGAAATAATCTTACAATAAACCCGTAATAATGTCAAGTATGATATAGGTATTATAGGGATCTCTGGAATTTAAAATTGATTAAAAAAATGCCACAGTACACCTGCAAATGATAATGCTAAAGAAATAGGAACAGCCTTAACAAAAATAACAACCTATTATAAGTCTTTTTAACAAAAAAAGCTTGAAATATATACTTGTTTATTATATAATTAAGAATGTATACTTATATAATTCTCAATTTATTTAAAAGAGGTGAACGGATTGTCTGGCCAGCGTAAATTCAGACTTAATACAGTCTTTCAGGATGAAAAGACATATATGATACTTTATCTCAGAAAAAAAGAACGTATAAACGAGAGTCTTCTTCAATCCATAAAGCAAAAAAATTATTCAGAATTCCTTAATGCCATGTGGACAAAATCAGGTGGCTTCAATAAACTTACATATGAAATAAGTAACCTTGTTAGCCTTTCTGAATACATAAAGGCCGAAATGCCTCAGGAAAAATACTTTGATATTATATCTCAGATACAGAAAACATACGAAAAATGCTGTAAATCATCAATGCCTGCTAACAATCTTATATGTGATTTAAAATATACATACTACCATCCTATGAAGAAAAAACTATATATGGCGTATGCGCCTGTAATAAACGGAAAATACACTTCAAATATCGTAAAATTTCTCTACACACTGAACCGTAAAGCTTCTGTGATTGTCTCAGACAGCAACATAATGAATAAATACAAGGAATTTCTTGAAACCCATCTCTTCCGTCAGAAAAAAAACAAAGACAAAAACCTTGCATTTTCTTATAATGATCTTTACAATTTCCTTCACGACTATGAAATGAAAAAGGAAACTGTAGTTTCTGCTTCAGATGTCACTCCGCCAGAACCGACTGTCGCTCCCCATGATAATTATTTCAGACCGGCACAAAAATCCGAAAAAAAATCAACAGGAACAATAAAAGCCTCCCAGCTTGAAAAATCACCAAAGCCGCTTCAGAAGACTGACAAAAATTCCGCGCCGTACCTTCAGAGCTCCGACGGTGCTGTATACTGTATTGACCATGTACCGTTTTCAATAGGCAGACACAGCAGCTCTGACATTATTCTCAACAACCTTAATATTTCATCATACCATGCGTCAATAGTATCGGAAAACGGAAGCTATTTTCTTAAGGATAAAAACTCAACCAACGGAGTATTTATAAAAGGAAAAAAGATAAAATACGAAAAATTAAATGACAATACGGTTTTTAAAATATATGATATCCCGTTTACATTTCGCAGTAACCATGAATTGCTGTCTGCCGATACCGGTATTTTACCGGCACAAACGTGCGAAGCAAAATCACATGAGCTTGCTGAAGGGTATGAGGCGTATATACAAAATGCATCGTCAGCCGACAAATTTTATATTATTTCCTATCCATGCACTCACAGTGATCTCCCGGGGATTGAAATAATCAAACGCGACAATCAGGTTATAATAAGGAATATTTCATGTCCTTCGCTTCAGATAGAGACAGAAACAGTCAGTGAAGGCTGTGAATTTTCACTTTACTCGGGGTGTTCATTCTGTATCGGAGCAGAAAAATATATTTTCTATGTCTCATAATGGCAAGGATTTCGACTCTGCGGAGTCGACCAGGCTTTGCGGTCGCCTGGACTTCGCTCATATACCTGCCTGACTTTATGGTATGGCAAAATACGAAAGGAACGACATTATGGATTATCTTTTTTCATATTGTACAGATAAAGGGCCTTGCAGGGATGTCAATCAGGACTCGCTGTGTTTTAAGGCTGCAGAATATAAAGGAAATACATTTCTTCTTGCCGCTGTATGCGACGGAATGGGTGGGTTGTCCGATGGAGAAAATGCAAGTGCATATGTAATAAAAAAACTTTCGCAGTGGTTTGAAAATGACCTTGCATCACTTCTGCACAGAAAAAAGGGAATACTTGATATCAGAAAAAACCTCGACGAATACATACATATGATAAATGACAAAATAAACAGATATTCAGCCCTGAACAACAAAACCCTCGGCACAACCATGACTGCAATAATTTTATTCAGTGATATAAATAAAATACTTACCGCGCATGTAGGGGATTCGCGTGCATATAAAATATCAGACAGTGAAATAAAGCTTCTCACAAACGATCATTCTGTTGTAGGAGAAGAGGTCAGGGACGGATTTCTTACAGAGGAGCTTGCAAATTCGGATGAACGCCAGAATCAGCTCACAAAATGCATAGGCGCTGATTTTGACGATATTTCATATGACTATACTATTAACGATCTTGAAAGCTGCGTCTATATGCTTTGTTCGGACGGATTCAGAAAAAAAATATCATCATCCGAGTTTTTACAAAGCTTAAAGCCGTCGGAAATTACAGATAAAAACAAGGCAGAGAATATTCTCAGAGAACTTACAGAGCTTAATATTCAGCGTGATGAAACCGACAATATAACATCACTTCTCCTCAGAATAATATAGAAAGGCAGTGAAGCATCAATTGCTTAGCAGCGGCTACATACTTGAAAACAGATATCTTATTGACTGCAGTATAGGAAAAGGTGGAACTTCAGAAGTATTCAAGGCATTTGACCTTAATGCAGGCCATGCGGTACGGGCAGTAAAAGAAATACATGGTGAAAATATACAGGAAAAAGAGCTCGAGTCTATTCTTATGGCGGAGCTTTATAAGAACAACACACACTCAAATTTTATTCCTAATATTATTCACAGATTCAGAACAAATGACACACTTTTTATTGTTATGGATTATATTGACGGTACCGATATGTCAGAGCTTCTGCGCAACGGTCCCCTTCCTTATAAAAAGCTTGTCGAATATGCAAAGGATATTTGTCTTTTTCTATCATTCATGCATGACAACGAAAAAATATACAGTGATATGAAGCCCGACAATATTATGATAATCAACAACAACGAAAATATAAACGTTCTGGATAAGACACAGAAATACAGCAGCCTTAAATTTGTCGACTTTGGTGCTACAATAAAAAACGGTGAGACAACTATCGCATTTACGCCGGAATATGCAGCGCCTGAACAATTTACAGGGCAGTTTAACCGAAACGTATTTCCGGATAAAAGGACTGATATTTTTAATATCGGTGCAACATTATATCATATGGCTACCGGAAGACTTCCTCTTTCTGTTTTTTCTTCAGACGGTACATCAGAACAGAACCTCAGAAATTCATATGAACGTTTTTTGTTTACGGATAAGGATAAAGGCATAAATAAAAACCTAAAAAAAATTATTTTACGCTGTGTAAATGATGATGCCAGATTCAGATACCAGTCATGCGGAGATCTTTACAAGGATCTTATAAGGCTTACAAGTCACAAACAGCTCAGACTTGCAGCACTGCTCGCAGCAGGTTCTGTGGTTTTTCTTTCTCTCGGTATTTTTTCATCCTTCCGCTGTAAAACCTTAAGTGCAAATGAATATGAAAATTACATTGATGCTGCCCTGAATGCAACAGCACTTGACGAAAAGATAAGTAATTATAAAAACGCCATAGAGCTTGAACCCGGTAACCCTACAGCTTATCTTGGATATATAAAAACGTGCAAATATGACGAAAATGACAGCGATGAGAAAAACGATGAGTATTTTTCCAAAGAAGAAAAGGACTATCTTGACAAAGCAATATCCAAGCACAAGGATGCGATGATAGAAAACGGCATATATGAAACGGTTCAGTTTGAAACCGGTATTCTTTGCTGGTATTACCTCGAATACGGGCTTGAAAACAACACAAGCAACGATATAACACGAATGAAAACTGCCTCGGCATATTTTGATAAGGCACGTTCCGGAACAACACTTAACGATGAGAATTATCAGATGGCACAGACGTACTTCAGTATAGGTGACTTTTACCAGAGCATTTCATCACTTGTCCGTGAAGGAAAGGACAATGACGAAATATATAAGAACTTCTGGAACAGCATAAACAATATGCTGGAGTTTATTGATGAAAGCAACGCAGACAATGACCTCATACTGATGGAAACATATAACACGGCAATGAATGCATTAAGAAGTTATTCGGGAAAGTTTGCGGCTAAGAGCACAGGAATAACTTACGACGATCAGATGTCACTGTTCAGCAATATAAAAAGCAGAGTTGACAGTGCCAATATAGATATTTCAGCATCAGATGCAAAATACAGAAACGCATATGATTTAAAACAAAAGATAACTGAAATATATGACGACACCGAAACCCAGATAAACATATCATACGGAAAAGACCTTAAGAACACAGGTGCCGAGAAAAAAAGCGGGGTGAAAAAATGAATTTGTCAGTATGGGAAAACATTATGAGGCTCTCATTTATTTTTTCTGTTGCTTTCTTTATAGGAACAGTGATTGTTATAATAAAATTCAATATTATTTCTGCACTGATATTTGAAATAAAGCAGAAAAAATCAGATAACAAAACCCAGACAAATAACATCCCTCCTCCGGATATCATTACTTCAACAGCCAAACCTATAACATCACCCGATACAGTACCGCAGATATCAGAAAAAAAGCTTACAGCCACTGTAAGCGTAAGAAATCCGCATAATTCCGGAACCGTTCCTGTTTTCCAGAACAAAGAACCGGAAAAGATAAAAACCGATGCCGCTCAAAAGCCTGTTACATCATCAGGTGTACATAAGGATACTATAATAATAAAAAAGCCGTCACCTGTTATTACAGAAAAAGATAGTGATGACATATTCACCGTAACCGAAAGTATAGTAATATCAAATGCTTCTGATAAAGATTTACTTAGCATAGACAAATCATAATAAAGAAAATGGAGTAAAAAATGTCAAAAAAAAATTTTTTAGTAATTGCAGCAATATGCGCTGTTTTTAACATTGCAGCCGCTCAGAGCGTAAGTGCATATTCAATAGATCTGTCTATTGAAAAAAAGGAAATATGCATTGACGATATACCGGCAGACGGAAAAGTCAGTCTCGCAATATCTATTTATAATAACCCGGTAACTGATCAGCTCGGTATGACTATAACAAAGGATTCTGCACTGAGCTTTGTAGGCTTTACCCCTCTAAATAATGTGGATCCGGTATTTTTTAATAGTTATTCAAGCGGTATGCGACCGGACAATAAAGACACAGCAAACTTCAACTTCTGGTGTTCACCGGATTACTACAATGGAAACAATACTCTGGCATACATTAATTTACGTCTTCCGGAAGACGTATCAGCAGGAAGTTTCTACCCTGTTAATTTTACAAATAATGAAGATTTATATATTTATTATATAAACGAAAGTGGAAACAGAGATTATCTGCTTGCTAACAGCTTTAATCTGACAAACGGAGGAATACAGATAAATTCTGCCCCTCAGCCGCCTGCTGAACCTATTCCCGCTGGGCCCGTTCCTACAGCTCCTGTACCGGCTCAAGAACCGCAGACACCTGCTGCTCCACCTCGTGACCCGAATCCTGTCCAACAGCAGCCTGACAATACACAAGCCCCGACGAACGCTCCTGTTGCAGCAAAAACAAGTTCCGAAGCAACATCTGTTTCATTAAATACCTCCGCTTCATCCGTATCTTCCTCACCGTCTGAAAAGAATACGTCACAGAAGTTTTCAACAGTTTCTTCATCAAAAAAATCCTCTGATACAACTAGGTTATCAGATACAGAAGCTGATTCTGAAACCACATTTGTTTCAAAAAACAAAGACGATAATAAAAAAAGCAAATCCAGTCCTGCTCCCTTTATCGCAGTTGCCGTTGTACTGGCTGCTGCCACAGCAGTAATAATTTTAAAAATCAAAGGAAGGAAGTCATAACAAATGCAAGATAAAAAACAAATACTAAAAAGAACAATTTCGTTTATCACAGCTGTTTCTGTACTTTCATGCTATTATTCTGTTCCGTTTTGCGCATCAGCAGCCGATACCACTGCTGCTACGTCTGAAACAAAACAGACATCTGTAACAACAACTGCAGGTACAACAGCTGCAGGTACAACAGTGACAACCACTGAAACAACGACAAGCACAACAAAAGCCGAATATACATATACCGTAAATATAGGCGGCATGGATATAAATAACAAAAATGAGGCTGACATATTTTACGGACGCTTATTTACAGCAGACATGCATCCTGACAATAACGGTAAAATAAAAACAGAAATAGCTCCGGAAGAACTGGAAGAGCTGATCAATAAGGATAACATTATAGATTACAACGGACATAATTATAAATTCAGCGAAATAAGCAATTATATAGTAACGCTTGACGAATATTTCAAAGTTGAAATGGAACAGAATGCTCCTATATTGTTTACCGAAAGTGTTAATTATAATAACAATACTTATCTGAAAAAAGATTCAACTGTAACACTTACCGCGAAGCAGGATTGGATTTTACAAAAAAAGATTGTTAAGATACTTCAGCCTGATTCTTTTGAAACAGTAAAAGATGTTACCTTTCAGGCTTCATCGTCCTTCAGAATAAACTCTCATCAGCAGAACGGTCTGAATTACTATGATTTCAGTATCAATGGTACTGACTATAAAGTAATATATTCAAGCTTCAGCGTAAACTTTAAAGATAATAACAAAGATTATCGCTCAGATGATTATCAATCAAACGGTATGTATTTATGGAAAGACAGAAAAATAAGCGACGTTGAAGGCTTCGGCTATAAAATTCCTTTTAATATTAACGCCACAAAAAACGGTTATATACAATCAGTTACTGTAACAAGCAGTGACAACACGCCACTGATAGTATGCCGTTCCGATGACAATAAATACACTGATGTAAATAAAACCGATCTGATAAAAGATTTAAAATACAACCATAACGCTCAGTTATGCATTATGATTCCGGACAGTGTTCAGCCATCTGACAATTGTAAATTTACAGTTTCTGTTGAAATTATACCTGATATAGTAACAACAAAAACAAAAAAATATTCATTTAAGGACAAAAAATGGATAACAGAAGATGTACAGTCGGAAATAAATAACACCGGCAGTATAACCGCTCCGAGAATATTAAAGGATGAAAACAATCAAATGACCCATATTCTTATGGGATGTGATATAAATCCTGAAACAGCTCCTACACTTACCGATCTTGTCAGAATTCTTAGTAATCCAAGCTCTGTTGATAATTCAGTGCCTTATGGCCATAATGTACATACTTTTTACTATATTCCTCTTGATACTAAAGACGTTGACGTTAAACCGTTTAATATACTTGGAACAAAAACAGACAAAGATAATGTATATTGTGTAAATGTCAATGAGAAAAGTGGTAAGATTTCTTCTCTTAACATCCTTTCCAATCTTGCAACAGTATATGAATTATATAATTCGAATAATCTGAAAGATGCAAATATAGAACTTAATTCTTTTCCTTTAGAATATAGCGAAGAAAAACCGGAAAAAAATTATCTGGAATTTGTGAATTCCACACCTAAAGGAGAAGAAACTCAGTTTGTTATTATCCGAAGTATATGCGATTACATTGATTCAGATGAATATGACAAATTTGCAAACTATTTAAGTTCCCCGTTATATTTCTATGTAGACAGACTAGCTCCACAGATTAAAAAAGCATTTCCGGACGGAACTGAAATTTCCGACAAACTGCCATGGTCAAAAAATGACATAACATTCAGCCTGAATATCGATGACAGAAACAAGCTTGACAAAAACAACTACACTGATGAATTATATAACAACTTCAATAATGCCGCATCAAAAACATCTGAAATAACAATAGGAAATTATATTTTTAAAATTAATGACGGAGTAATAACAAAGTCAAAAAAATTAACAACTGCTTCCGGACTTTCAGACGATAATATTGTATCAGAAACAACAGATACTGAATATAACAACAATCTTTCAGACTGTAATATTGACGCAGAATATACTAAAAACCAAAACGGAACAGAAACCGTCACATTTAAAATAACAACTGAAAAAAATTATATTAAAAAAGACAATGTAAATATTACTGTAACGGATTCATGCGGAAATACATCCAATTCATCTTTAAATATATGGATAGATAAAACAGCTCCATATCTTAAAACAGACAAAACAATAATTGACGGCTTCGACGAGAATCTAAAAAATATCGTAAGTACAGGACGTGATGCGGAATTCAGATATGAAGCATCGGATATTGTTACTGATGAAAACGAAGGTTCCGGAATAAAATCGGTAATTGCAGAATACATATCTGACAATACTCATGAAGCAATAAAGAAAAATGATGCAAACGTCTTTGAATGGAACAGATTCCAGAACAGTAAAGGTAAAATCAAGGTAACTGTTACTGATAATGCAGGAAACAGCACTGAATATTTTTATAAAGACGGAGCTCTCTCCGACATTGCTTCCACTACCACAGCTGACACTATTATTTTTGATAATACCGCGCCTGATACATCAATAATAAATTCAAATGAGCTTAATAAAAAATGGTTTGCCTCATACCCTGAAATTAATTTCAGTATTCAGGATAAGAATATAAGCTCAGGAATAAGCAATCTGTATATAACCGTAAACGGAGTAATTATTCCTGCTGAGTTTACAAATACAAAGGATAATGAAACCTATACACTTTTACCTGAAAGCTATATTTCAATACTTACAGACGAAAAATCCGCAGGCTACCGAAAAGACGGAAAAATAGAAATTTCAGCATATTCCGTTGATGCAGCCGGAAATAACGGTAATACATCTTCTGTATCATTTTCCGTAGATGACCAGAACCCTCTCGAACCGGATGCTTTCCGTGCTGAAAATTCAAATGTACAGATAAGAAGCTTTGGTGTTTTCTATAATAATGCATTTGAAATAACGGTAGATATAAAAGACAATACTATCCATTCATCAGGAATATCAAAGGCGGTTCTTGAACTGGACGGAAAAGAATACGTATGGGAAAACCATAGTTATTATTCATCTTCATCCGAAATGACTGCTATATTTAATATTGATCAGATACCTGTGATTTCAAAATCCCCGTATGTGACCGTATATGACAAAGTAGGCAATGCATCAAAGAAAATACAGCTTATATCAGGTTCTGCAGCTTCAAATCCTGCTATAAAAGCCCTCCCTTACATAACAATCGAAAAAAATCCGCCTGAAATTAATGTGAAATCCGTTGAAGGTGACAATCACTACATAAAAGACAACAACGGGCTTAAAGAAGACTGGTACAGCAGTGATGTAACCATATCATACAACGTTTCTGATCCCGATTCAGGAATAAGCAATGTAACGGTAACAAGAAACGGCAGCAGCATGCTTATAAACGACGACTACACCGGCAGAAGTGAAGCATTAAACAGCCAGTCCTACAGTGTAAGTACGCCTGAAGGAGATGACGGATATTTTACCTTTGATTTCTCTGCAATTGACAACGCTTCGAATAACGCTCCTAAAAACACTGTTACCGTATATAAGGATATTACCGCTCCTGAAATAACAGGCTTCACCTTTGATTCATCTGATGAAAAGTCCATTTTCAGCCGTATTCCTGTACCGTATTTTTATTTCTTCGGACAGACATCATCTGTAACAGTCCATGCAAAGGATGACGGTGCAAGCTCCGGAATAAAAAGTATTTCTTTGAAATTTGAAGGAATAAATGCTCCGGATAATATGACCGGAGTAGCACAAAGAGATGAAAACGGAGATTATAAATGTACGTTTGAAATACCTGAGGGCTTCAAGGGAGTAATCAGTGCAAAGGCAACAGACAATGTAAACAACAGTCCTGATGAATGGAAATCACCAAAGGCGTATATAAGTGAAGAAAGCCACAGACACAGCCAGACATCTTCACTTTCTATAAAGCTTCCTGAGACCACATTTACTGACAGAAACGGTCTTCCGCTCTACAATACAGACATAGATGCTTCTCTTACAGTTGAAGACAGCTTCTCAGGAATACGCTCAATCAATATACAGTCACCTGACTTCAGGGAGGATGTAATTATTGAAAACAGAGAAACTGTTACGGATATTTCCGGATGGCAGACAGAGGCCGCTGACATAAATATCATAAACAGGCTTTCAAGAACAGTCCGCATGTCCTCAAATCTCAATGGAAACAAAATAACAATTGACGCTGTGGATAACTCAGGCAATAAGTTTACAACAGCCTCAAAGGATTTCAGTATAGACAAAACAAATCCTGAAATATCAGTAAGCTTTGACAATAATACCTCTGACGGAACATACAAGGATATTTATAACGCCGCTAGAAATGCAACTGTACAGATAAAAGAGAGAAACTTTGATCCTTCAAAGGTAAGCATATCACCTTCATATTCTCACGGAGACTGGAAGCTTGTTTCCGGCGAAGAGGGTACTGACAGTGCAGTTTATCAGACTGTCATACCATTTGCCACCGATGGAACATATTCATTTACAGTTGACTGCAGGGATATGTGTGACAATGCAGCTTCACAGTACAAATCACCTGAGTTTACAATAGACCTTACCGCTCCTGAGTTAAAGGTTACATATGACAGAACTGACGCCAAAAACGGTAACTATTACAAAAATGCCATAACGGCATCAATTGAGGTATCCGAGCTTAACTTTGATCCTTCACGAATAAATATTACAGGAACAAAAGACGGAAGCCCTGAAGGTTTCCCTGTTAAAAACGGAAAATACGATCAGAAGGATCTGGCATGGAGCAATACAGGTAAAAACACATGGGTGACATCCGTTCCTTTAAATGAAGACGGATATTATGAATTAAAGATTTCCGGCACAGATAAAGCAGGCAATCCAGCAAAATCATACAGCGACAGCTTTTTCATCGATAAAAGCAGTCCGTCTGTTAAATTCAGCGGCATAAAAGACAGTGATGCCTATAACGGTGATGTTCTCCCTGTAGTTGAAATCACCGATGAAAATCTCGATTTTGGTACAGTAAATCTTACCATGAAGGGTTCAAGACAAGGTATCATAAAAGACATTAAGGGCAGTTCCGAAAAGGGCACAGGTAAATACACTTTTGCTTTTGATAATTTCCCTGTTTCCGAAGAATATGATGATATATACACAATAACTGCTGAAGCTCAGGATTTTGCAGGTAACGTAAGAACTTCATCAATTAAATTCTCAGTAAACAGATTTGGTTCAACCTTTGAGCCCGACGAAAATACAGCACTTCTCCAGAACAAATATATTTATGAGCCTCAGGACATAGTAATAAATGAAATAAACGTTGATCCTCACCCGGATAATTTTGTACCTATAGTAACGCTTTCAAAGGACGGAAGCGGTATTACATTAAAGCAGGGAAATGATTATTCACTCGAACCTGTTACAGACCCGTCAACAGGCTGGACAATGTATAAATATATAATTAACGCAGATAACTTTACTGATGATGCTGTTTATGAAATATCAATATACAGCGAGGATGAAGCTGAAAATAAAAATAACGGCACATCCGTTATTACATTCGGAATCGATAAAACAAAGCCTTCAGTAAACTTTGTAAATATTGAAAATAACGGTACATACAAAACTGACATCAAGGAAATAATCACACTTGTTGAAGATAATATGGGAGTAGACAGCGTTGAAGTCTATATTAACGGTTCACCTCTTGATGAAGCTGATTTTTCATTTGATGCCGAAACCTCCGAGTGCAGATTTAATCTTCCGGGCTCCAACTCATCGCAGTCAATTGAAGTAATTCCTGTTGACCTTGCCGGAAACAAGGCTGACCCTGATAATTCAAAGGTTGAAAATATTCTTGTTTCTACAAATATTGCAAGAATATTGCTTCACAAAACATGGTTTAAATTTGTTGCTGCTGCAACAGTGGTTATAGCAGGAGCAGGTGCATTTATATTGATAAGAAGAAAGAAAAAGATATCTGAATAATTTAACCTTGCTTAGCAAGAAGTCCCCCACCTCAACAGGTGGTGGGATGAATTGCGCCCAAAGGAATTGACATTACTTAAAACAGGTGGTAAAATATAATAATTCGAAACTATAAGAAAAGCTGATGACTCATGGAATTGGATAACAATGCACATTCAGTGTTCCTTCTTCACTATTATTTGATACAGGTAGTCAAGTATAGAAGGCAAGTATTTGATGATAGAATATCATTAAGATTAAAAGAAATATTTGAGAAAATAGCACCGCCATACAATATCACACTTGAAGAATGGAATCATGATAAAGATCATGTTCATATCCTGTTCAAAACACATCCGAAAAGTGAACTCAGCAAATTCATAAATGCATATAAAAGTGCAAGCAGCCGACTAGTGAAAAAAGAATTTCCAGAGATAAAGAGAAAACTGTGGAAAGAATGTTTCTGGAGTCAAAGCTTTTGTTTGCTGGCAACCGGAGGAGCACCACTTGAAGTAATAAAGAAATATATAGAAACACAAGGATATAAGGAAAAATGAAAAAGAACAAAGCGTATAAATTCAGGATATATCCGGATGAACAACAGAAAACATTCATAAAAGGGACAATAGGCTGTTCAAGATTTATATACAATAAAATGCTTGAAGAGAAAATAAAATACTATAAGGAAAACGGACAGATGCTGAATAATACACCGGCACAATATAAAGCAGAATTTCCGTTTCTGAAAGATGCAGACAGTCTGGCACTTGCAAATTCGCAGCAAAATCTGCAGAAAGCATTCAAAAATTTTTTTAGTAATCCCAAAACTGGATTTCCTAAATTCAAATCAAAGCATAAAAGCCGAAAATCATACACGACAAATAATCAAAAAGGATCTGTAATGATAAAAAACAGGTATATAAAACTGCCAAAAGTCGGAATGGTCCAGCTTAAACAACACAGGATAATACCTGATGAATATATTGAAATCTGCAACAGTAAGTCAGACACCAAGTGGGAAATACAGGGAAAGAAACTTGTAAAAGTAGATAAGTTCTTTGCAAGTTCACAAACATGTTCATGTTGTGGTTATGTAAATAAGGAAACAAAGAATCTTTCAGTCAGAGCATGGGATTGTCCGAACTGCAGAACACATCATGACAGAGATGTAAATGCAGCTATAAATATTAGAAATGAGGGGTTACGTATAATTTCTGCGTAATCTGAATAATAGAACCGTGGGACACACGGGGATAGCCTGTTGAAACTGTATGCATTAGTGTACTTGAGCAGGAACCATCCAATGCAGTTCTAACTTATTGGAAGCCCCCACTTCTATAAGTGGGGGAGGATGTCACTTAAATGCTCGTAATTGTTTTTTGTGTATTATAATTGATCTTTTGAATAAATAGTGCTATAATTATTGTACAATCAATAAATATTATGCTTTTTACACTTGATAAATTCAAGTGTTAGAAAAGAGGTTAAGCTATGAAGAAACAAAACAATGACCAGTTTGAACATATTTTTCAGGAAGAATCTTTACGTGGTGAAATAACTCATTGGTGGCTTCACTGGATATTATACGGAATGGTTTTGGTTCTGGCTTCTGTTGTATATTTTGTGCAAGGCATTGAAATAGGAAAGTACGGTATATTTTTATCCCTTGGTAACTTAATTTATAACGGTATTATCTCATATATAATCATTAAGAAAAAAGTAGTTTTTTGGGTCAGATATATGACAGTAAGTTTAAATATAATCACATTATCTGCATACAATTTTTTTGACTGCTATTTTATCTCACCGTTTGCGTCTGCCACATCCGCAACACTTTTGCTGTATCCGGCAATTATTTTTTTGGCAGCACTGCGTATGGATAAAAAACTAATAGTATGGGCAACCTCTCTTTCTGTTTTTACTCTTAACGCCTTATATTTTTACTTTTATAATGATATGGACAAGGAAATTGCTTCTCAGCTTGTATCTGTGGATATATTAGGACAAGTATACAAAAGTGCATATATTGTTTTTTCTGCCCTGCTTGTTTCAACTGTACCAAGTAGTATCCGAAGAATTTTAAAAAATCAGGAGAAAATTTCTTTGGAAAGCTATACATATAAAATTGCTTCTGAAAGAGATTCTTTAACAGGAATAGCAAACAGGCTTTACTTTGAAAATTTTTTAGAAGATGCTATTCTGAACGCCAAGAATGCCGGTGGTAAAATAGCGCTTTATTATATTGACTTAGATAATTTCAAGCCGATAAACGACAATTACGGACATGATGTTGGTGATGAGGTTTTAAAAACCGTAGCAAAAGAACTTATAATTACGATAAGAACTAATGATCTGGCTGCCAGAGTCGGAGGAGACGAATTTGTAGTAGTTGCAAACGGAATATTTGATAATAACGATGCCGAAATAATAGGAAACAGAATCCTGTCTGTTCTTTGTCAGGAAAAAACCACTCAGACACATACGGTTAGTATAGGGGCTAGTATAGGTGTATCCGTTTATCCTGACGATGCAGACAGCGTTTCAGATTTAATAAAACATGCCGACGAGGCTATGTATACTGTTAAAAAATCTCAAAAAAACAACATTTTATTCTATGGCGAAAACTGCATTACATAAAAATATGTAATGCGGTTTTGTTATCTGTTTCTTCCCCTACAACCATGTGAACGCAAACTATTTTCCATAAATTTTAAATTACATATTGAAAAATCATCATCAATATTATATAATAATTATTGTATAAATATTTATCATTATAGAAAGCAGAGCAACATAAATATGAATTACTTTACTAATCTGCAGTTAAAAACAACATTTAAGGCCGAGAATTCATATCTGATTTTTTCGCTTAAGAAAAAAGATCATATAAATGAAAACCAGCTGCAATTTCTTCATAACAAACTTAATCACGGTATTTTAAATGCTACATGGACAAAAGCCGGAAACGGAAACAGGCTTGTTTTTGATATAAGCAACCTTGTATGTATTTCCGAATATATAAAAGCAGAAATGACACAGGAAAAATATTTCGATTTTATTTTGCAGTTTCAAAAAATTATGGAATTCTGCAGTAATTCCATAATGCCGGCACAAAATCTTCTTTGCAATCTAAAGTATTCATACTATAGTCCGTCTACTCAGAAATTATATTTTGCATATCTCCCTGTTACCGATAACAGCTACAGGAATAACATTGTAAAATTCCTTTACGAAATGCACCGCAAAGCAAATATCATCATTTCAAACGGAAATACAATGAACAGATATCAGGAATATCTTGAACGGCTTCTTCTTATACAGAAAAAAAACAAAAACAACAGCACTGTATTTTCGCACAATGATCTGTATAACTTACTTAACGATATATCTTCACCACAGCAAAATCCCATCGTCAGCAATATACCCATCAATAAACCTGATAACACCAATAAGGACATACATCAGTTTTATACAACAGAAAACTACGGAAGCATGGCCGGACCATCCTCTGACTCCGGGGATAATCATACGGGAACAGTCGCGGCTTCCCGCTATAATGAACCCTCAACAGATACGACAGTAATGTCAACTGCATATATTATTGACAGCAAGGGGAAAAAGTATTATATAGATCACACACCGTTCAATATAGGACGAAAAGGCAGAGGTGAAAACATTGATGTATCTCTTCCAAATATCCCTGAGGTTTCAGGACTGCATGCAAGCATTATTTTAAAAGACGGAGCGTACTTTTTAGAGGACAAATCCAGAAACGGAACATATATAAGCAAAAACAAAGCCGATAAAAATATATTTTGTTCATCAAACAGAATACATTCATCACGCCTTGATAACAATACAGTATTCTATATCTACCATACGCCATTTACGTTCTGTTCCTTGGATCAAGCCACAACGGCTCTTCCGGAAATTTCAAAAACATGCTTTGTAAATCCACAGGTCGGAGTCCCGGATTATTTTGCGTATATTAATACATCCTCAGGAGAAACCATATATATTAATGCACTGCCATTTAAGCATGAGCAAATACCGGGCTTAAAAATAAATTACACAGCCGATTCTTCCGATTCATATGAAATAATTAATGTTTCACAGAACTTATTAGAGGTTGAAGGCGAGAATATACAAACCGGCGGATGCTTTACCATATTTTCAGGCTGTACTTTTTTAGTTGACGGTAAAAGCTTTACATTCTACATCAAAAATTAATACGGAGGATATATGAATCTTATTTCTGCATATTATACGGACGAAGGACCTGTAAAAAATGTGAATCAGGACAGCCTTTGCATAAAGGCAGCAGTATTAAACGGGGATAACATCATTCTGGCTGCCGTATGTGATGGAATGGGTGGACTTTCTGACGGAGAAACCGCCAGTGCGTATATAATATCAGGAATTTCAAAATGGTTCGAAGGTACTCTCCCCGATATGCTAAGAAACAAGGTCGGAATACTTGATATACGTCAAAGCATGGACAGGCACCTGCATCAGCTTAACAATAAGCTTAATTCATATTCATCTGTCTCAGGAAAAATAATGGGCACAACGATGACTGCTGTTCTCATTATCCAATCCAGCGGGAAAATGATTACTGCACATGTCGGTGACTCAAGACTTTATAAGATAAAAGATGACAGTACAGAAGTTATAACAACTGACCACTCCGTTATATATGAGGAAATGCGAAGAGGTAAACTGACTGAAGAGGACGCTTTAAACGGGAACCGTCAGAATCAGCTGACAAAATGTATGGGAGCAGGACTTAAAAATGTTTCATATGATTATATTATATCACCATATGAAACAAACTGTGTCTACATGCTCTGCACTGACGGATTCATAAAAAAAATAACAAAGGATGAAATCTCAGACAGACTTAAACCGTCTGTAATCATTAATGACATTACAGCACATGGTAATCTTAAAAGCCTCACAGAGCTCAGCTTAACCCGTAACGAAACAGATAATATTACTGCGCTGCTTATAAAACTTCAATCATAAGGTCGGTGATAATATTTGCTAAGAGAAGAATCTCTCTATAAATCATGCAAAGAGCTTTATAGCGATAGCGAAACGCTCTCAAAGAATTCACATATTAAAATAACATGCTTATCTGCTGTACTCACGCTGATTTCTGCATTTGTTTTTTTACGTTTATCATTTCATAAAAGCATATTATATATTTCACTCATATTACTGATAATATTTTTTACAGCAACAGTATTTTTTATTATCAAATTCAGAATATTCAAGTCTGTAAAGGTTCGCCGCTCACTACGTGGAAATACTGTCGGAAACATGGACTATCCCGCAGCAAAATACGAAAAGACTGTTACAGAACGAATAACTCAACGCATAAAAACACAAACGGAAAAAGGCGGAACCGTCACATGCAGATTTCAGCATCTTGACAGCCCCCAAAGCACCACAGATCATGATAATACTGCTGTAATAAATCCGGACAGATTTGAAATAACAAAAAATATCATTGTTATTCATTCGGACCCGGGTAAAATAAAATAATTTTCAGCCTGTTTTCTATTATGTAATTCCCAAAATTTCTCTGGGTAAACAACAAACAAAAATTGCCGTCATTCATATGCTTATGAATGGCGGCATTTTTATTGATATTATACAAGGAATAACTGCTTCATCCGTTGAAAATCAAAAATATCTACTTTTCCGTTTTTATTTATATCTGCCTTGCTCAAAGCTTCATCTGTAAGCTTTTCATAGTCAAGAATATATTTTTTAAGCAGCAGCAAATCAGACAGTGTTACTATTCCGTCTCCGTTTATATCACCAATTTTTTCAGAAGAAACATTTGTCTGACTTGCTGTCGTTGTTAATGTTGTGGTCGTTACTTTTGGTGTTGTTACACTTGCTGTCGTTTTTACCGTTGTGGTCGTTACTTTTGGTGTTGTTACTGTCGGGGTTGTTACTTCCGGTTTATTATCAAGATCAACAAACTTTATAGAATTTTCAACAGCATATTTCTGCGGTACTGTGTTGTTATAACCATACAAAGTAAGTAAATTACATCCACCGAATGCACTATCACCAATAGAAGAAACATTCTTAGCAAACATTGCCTTTGTTAAAGCACTGCATTCACGAAACACCCCATAACCTATGGACCATACTGAGTCAGGTATTGCCACTTCAGTAAGGGCTGTACAGTTTTGAAATGCACAATCACCCACTTTCGTTACATTTTCTCCTATTGTTACACTTTTTAAGCCTGTACATTCTTCAAATGCACTGATTCCGATTTCTTTTACTCCTTTTCCTATTACTGCAGATTTAAGTCCACTGCATCCATAAAATGCATTATCAGCCAAAGCTGTTACTGTGTCAGGTATTACTATATCAGTCAAACTTACACACTCTAAGAATGCATTACTATAGATTCCGTAAATATTGCTTCCAAACTTCAGATCATTAAGCTGCTTACAACCTTTGAATGCTCCGCGTCCTATTGACTTTAAACCTTCTCCAAGACTTACTTTCTTTAATCCACTGCATCCGTAAAATGACTCATCTGCCAATTCCGTTACTGAGTCCGGTATTTCCAATTCAGTAAGGGATTTACAGTTTTTGAACGACGTCTCACACACTCTCGTTACATTTTTTCCTATTGTTACACTTTTTAAGCCTGTACATTCTTCAAATGCACCGGTTCCGATTTCTGTTACTCCATTTCCTATCACCACAGATGTAAGTCCGCTGCATCCATAAAATGAATCCCAAGCTAAAACTGTTACTGAGTCAGGTATTACTATATCCGTCAGACTTACACAATTCCCGAATGCTTTCTCATAAATTTCTTTAATATTGCTTCCAAACTTCAGATCTTCAAGCTGCTTGCAGTCATCAAATGCGTTACATCCTATTGTCTTTAAACCTTCTCCGAGACTTACTTTTCTTAGTTCACTGCATCCTGTGAATGAATACCATGACAATACTGTTACTGAGTCAGGTATTGCCACTTCAGTAAGGGCTTCACAGCTACTAAACGCATACTTATCCACTTTCGTTACATTTTTTCCTATTGTTAGACTTTTTAATTCTTTACAATCTTCAAACGCACTGATTCCAATTTCCGTTACTCCGTTTCCTATTACTGCAGATTCAAGTCCGCTGCATCCACTAAATGCACTCTCGCCTAACGCTGTTACTGTATCAGGTATTACTATATCCGTCAGACTTGTACAGTTTAGGAATGCTTTCTGACCGATTTCATTAATATTGCTTCCAAGCTTCAGATCCTCAATCAACCCGCAGCCTCTGAATGCGGAGTCTTTTATTGTCGTTAAACCTTCTCCAAGACTTACTTTCTTTAAATTTCTGCAATCATAAAATGACTCAATTGACAATACTTTTACCGAGTCAGGTATTACCACTTCAGTAAGTGATAAACATTTTTTAAATGCAGAAATACCTACTGTCTTTATATTTTCTCCAATTGTAACACTCTGTAACCTTTGACATTCTTCAAATGCACTGGTTCCGATTTTTGTTACAGGCACTCCGTCGATTTCATCGGGAATAACAACTGTATCTGCTTTTTTACTGCAACCGGTAATTGTAATTTCTTTATCATTTACTTCATATAATAGATCTCCGCTTGTAAGCGTTTCTGCAGATACCGTAACCTCTGATATAGTATCCTTAGGATTCAATCCTGTATATGCCAATGTTGTGGATGTAACTGTAAGTGCCATTACTGCTGCCAGTGTTCTTTTCGTTAATTTTTTCATAGCTTGCCTCCTGAATCTTTTTTATTGTTTTTCTGTCAGGATATCTTAAAACTCAATATATCCTGAATGACACAAATTAAATTATACATTATTACATTATAAAATACAAATATTTTATAATGTATTTACAATTTCTATTTATAGATTCCCGAATTAATGCAAAACTTGTGTGATTTCCACCACCATTCGTATAATTCGCACAACTTTTACTACTATTTAATTTTCTCGGTTATCTTATGATATTATAGTTAGGAATCTATTTAAAAACACAGTTATTTTACGCTTACCCAAAATTGCCGTCATTCATCTGATTCTGAATGACGGCAATTTTAAAGCTATTATACAAGGAATAATTGCTTCATACGAACAAAGTCAAAAACATCTATTTTTCCATTTTTATTTAAATCTGCCTTGCTCAAAGCTTCATCTGTAAGCTTTTCATAGTCAAGAATATATTTTTTAAGCAGCAGCAAATCAGACAGTGTTACTATTCCGTCTCCGTTTATATCATTTTCAACAAACGGTGGCTTCGGATCTTCATTGGTCTCAATCTTTACTTTTCCGGATATAGCTTCAGTTTTTATGCTGATGTCCTTTCCGGTCTCGTCTGTTCCCTCAAATTCATCAATATTTAGTTTTACATCTGTTTCTTCTCCATTTTTTAACAGCGACCTGAAGTTCAGATTTATATATGAGCCTGTTGATTTTATCGGTTCAGCACTCATAAATCCTACTATTATTTTTCCCTCTGTCTTTGTATTTATCTCCGTCATTGCTCCGGCTAATGCCTCTC